>CACYXI010000026.1 GCA_902778265.1 uncultured Bacteroidales bacterium
GATATCATACTTAGGAAGCTCGTAACCCTTGCTTTCCCATTCTGCAACATTTGCGTTGCCTGATAGAATTTCAGTAAGTTTCATAAATTAGATTTATGTTTATAATTTTTGTTATTTTTTAAACGCTACAATTTTGCTCGGCAAAAGTACTAATTATTTTTGACATAGCAAAACAAATAAGTGAAAAAATTAAAGACCCCCTAAATCTAAATCCCCCTTAAAGGGGGACTTGGAAGGCGGTAGCGGCTCTCCCCCTTTAAGGGGGAGCGGGGAGAGGGTCTTTATTTTTTCTTCTTGAACTTATCCGGCAGGTAATATCCCAAGTGTGGTGGCTGATTATATGCCACGTTCTGCCAGACAACCGACATACGATAGATATGGTCGTGCATAGGAGTTACCACGCGATATGGGGTAGGGATATTGGTGCTGAACACATTGAGGTGCGCATTATCAGAGGCATCATATAGAATGATTTCCTCGCGCCAGTCGCCAAACAAATCAGCCTGAAGGCATGGCGTAGCCTTAGTGCCGTTACATGAAGAAGAATGCCCCCATTCATTGAAGTCCTTGCCGTTGATCTTGATACGCTGAACGTTCCTACCAGTCCATTTCGCTACGTAGTACTGATAATAAGGTATAGGCGTCTCGCCTGGCTTACCCTTGTTCACAGAGTTACCAATCAATTCATCATATAGATCACCATCCCAATAGATACGGAAGTTTACAGGGATAGAGTTCTTTGTCGTTGTTATCTCATAGCCTTTACAGTCGTGAATCACTTTGTTTGATGAGCTCCAGAACTCCAATCCACGATGCAGAGAGTCAATATCGGCTGCCAATCCGCGACCCGTGTCACGCTCGCCATGTTCGCGGAATAGCATCTCGCCTGTACATGCGTCACGAAGTGAAATACCGAAAGGCTTAACCTCGTGTGGCATGTAGTATTCCAGTCCTGGGCGATCTGGGTCAATGTCAACCAAGTGAACGGCATCACCATGTCCGAGCTTCGTGGTGTAGAGCGTCGTGCCGTCATTGTTGAGGGCTGCCGAACCAAACATTATCTCGTCGCAGCCGTCACCGTCCACATCACCCACAGCTATGCCGTGAGCACCCTGTCCGTAGAGACCTTCGCCTGGAGTCTCACTCTTATGGAACCATTTGTCGATGATATGCTTGCCGTCGAATTGTACAGCCCATGCGTATGCCTTGGTGTAGTAGCCACGTGTGAATATGGCGCTTGGTCGCTCTTCCAATCCGTCAAGATGTGCCACGCAGGCAAGGAAACGGTCGCCACGGTTGCCCTGAAGTGGAGAACGGTCGCCCCAGCCTCTACCGTCGTATTCCGGTTCGCCACCGAGACCGAAGGCACGGTTAGGGTTGTAATATACCGTGTGGATAGCATGACCGTCAAGACCTGAGAAAACCGTTAGGAACTCAGGGCCATAGAGAATACGACCGTTAGGCAAAGCGTATTTTATGCTGTTGTCCGTCTTCTTAATTTCCTTGTTGGTAGCAGCCTTGCTCACGAACTTTCCCTTGCCATCCTTTGAGCCTGGGGCGGTCTTGCAGATAAGTTCTGCCTTGCCGTCGCCGTTAAGGTCATAGAAGAGAAACTGCGTATAGTGAGCACCGGCACGGATGTTAGGACCGAGGTCGATACGCCAGATAGGCTTGCCTGTGTATTGCGTGGTGTTGCCGTAATAGAGTTTGTAGCAGTCGAGATACACGTTACCCGTGTGTCCGTCCTGTGAGTTGTCGTGTGAGTCAGAAGGATCCCACTTAACCAACAGCTCGTACTCGCCGTCGCCATTGATGTCGGCCACCGAACAGTCGTTTGGCGAGTAGGTGTATTCCTTACCGTTAGGAGCCACGCCATCGGCTGGCTTGTCAAGAGGAATGGAGATGTAAGGCTTGTCCCAAACCTTCAGAGGCTTGCTTGCGTATTTAGCACCATTACGGCGTGTTATAAGTACATATTTGTTTTTGCTTGTGCCGAGACTGTCGTAAAAACATGTGGTTGTTCTGATATCAGATGCGATAAGCTCGCCGTCTCTTAGAAGGTCGAATGATATGCTTTCCGGGTCTGTGGCAAGGAAACGCCATGAGATGAAATTACCCTTCTCGCAAGGTACTGCAACTGCACCTCGCGTGAGTGGTTCTAAGTATTTCTGACCAAATGTAGAAATAGATAGTAGGATCGTTATTAATGTTGTCAGAAGTCTGAACATACGTGCTATGGATAAGGTTATCAGGTCTTGGGGCTTTTGCGGACTTTTGAGCGGTTTTTATGCTCATTGCCTTGTGCCCTTAACCTAAACGGTTTCTTGGCGTACCGGATGTGTGAACACGAACCGAGCACCATTGCTGTATTCGGTGTCGAGCCAGATACGTCCGCCAAAGTTCTCTATTATACTGCGCGTTATCGGGAGACCGAGACCTGTTCCTTGCTTGAAGGAGTCAATCTGCTTGAATCTCTGGAACACGAAGTCTTTCTTGTCGGCTGGTATTCCGCAGCCTGTATCTGTAACGCTGATGAGTATCTCATCGCTTTTGTTAGATTCTTCTATTGCTATGGTTATAGTGCCACGTTCCGTGAATTTCTTCGCGTTTGACAACAGGTTGTTAAACACCTGATGCATACGAAGAATGTCAGTCTGTACTGGTACAGGATGGTCGGGCAGTCTTGTCTCAATGCTTACCTCTGGACTGAGGTTTGCTCGTGCTGATTCTGCTGCATTCTTGCATATTTCTGTCATGTCGGCATCAACAATGTTGAACACCATGCTCTTTGCATCCATCTTTGAGATCTGAAGAATGTCGTTCACCAGATTGAGCAGCGTGTCGCTATTCATCTTGATGTAGCCGCCATATTCCGTTTTCTCCTCATCGCTGATCGGAATCTCTGGCTCGGTAAGCAACTGCGAGAATCCAACTATGGCATTTAGAGGTGTGCGTATCTCGTGGCTCATGTTTGCAATGAAGGTTGACTTCATGGCGTTTGCCTTCTCTGCCTTGTCGCGTGCTATCTCAAGTTCGTGGCCACGCTCTATCAGACTCTTCTCCAGCTTCTTACTCAGAATCAGGTAGTGAATCGTAACCGTGAGGGCTGCCACGAGCACTATGATGATGCCGAGGGTGATGAGAAACACGGTCTGATGCTCTTTCCAAATACTGTTCGGCTCGTTGATTATGACGTAGTCTTTCGGAAGCTTATCCTCTGATATTCCGAACTCCTTCAGTTTGGCGTGGTCAAACTTATAGAGATTGTCGAGCATGTGAAGTCCTGGAGTGAGGTGCGTCTTTTCGTAGGTTATCACATCCTCTGCCAACTCCGCACCAACATTCTGGTAGTCGGGAATATAGCCTCCTATAGCCCAGTCTCCGAGACCTGTGCTCGTAAGCGATATTGCGGGAATCGCATTGTTACTCTTTCCCAAAGACACGGTGGTGTTGTCAAGTGTAAGCGTCTCGGAGTTGTCCATTCTCCAGGTTCCAATGAGTATCGCTGTTTTTCTGCTCTTGAGGTCATGAATGGCGTTGTTTACGTCCTGAAACGACAACTCTCGTCCGTCAATATATCTGATCTTGTAGCGAGTGTGGTTCTTCATTGCCTGAAAGAAGTGAGCCTGCAATGTCAAACCGCCAATCGAATTGTCAGATAGAAACACGATAGAGTCTCTTTCCGGGTATAGGTCGTGCAGAAGGTCGAGATTGCTATCAATATCCACACGATACACGTATCCGCCGATAATCTTATAGTCCTCGAAATCTTTGCTCAGATAGTAGGATCTTTGAGGTCTCCAGGTCTTGATGTCAACGTTCTTGTTTCTTGGTAGTCTGATGATGTTATTGCTTCTGATGCCCACCACAACAGGCGTGGACTTTATCTCCGGTTTTGTCATGGAGAAAAATGCCGTTGAAGCCTCGTTGCCGAGAAGTACTACCATTGATGGCTTCTGTCCGTCCTCATAGTATTTTCTGAGGCGATTCCACAGATTGTCCTGCCATTCCAATGCCTCTGACAGACTGCCGCAGTTCAGGCTCTCAACCCTTATGTTGCTCGCATCACCACCCTTGGCAATGTATCTCGCAGAGAACTCGTTGATATTTTCCTCCATACGCTTGTCGCCTGAGTTGTAGGAGGATACGATAACGACTGGTCCCTTAACTTCTGCTTTCACGTATGAACCGAACAATGAAGCCATAGCGAGTATGGTCAAGATTATTCGTGTGATATGTGATTCCAGCATAGAGGTCATTGTCGTTGTTTTTTCCTGTTTGTTAGGTAAATGAACAATGAAAAGTGAAAAATGGAAAATAAGAGTCACGGTTTTCCCCAGAAATATCCGTAGTTGGAAATGCTAATCTGTATTTTTAATTTTTCATTTTTAATTTTCATTTATTTGTTGAGTGCAAAGATAGGAATTTATTCGTAATTCTCCAAATAAATAGGCTAAAAAATCACAATAATAATGCAATAATTTGCAAAAAAATGAGTGTAAGTCTAACTATTATCCAAAATCGTTGTCTCTGATGATGATTTAGCAATTGTGAATTACACATTCCATGCTCGTGAAAACATCCCCCAATTCCGTCATTGTTTTGGTTACAAAGGTTACATAGTTACATAGGTTACATGATTTTTTTATAACACCCCTATTTATTTCTGCTCTTATATTTTAAAATAATAATATATATATTATAATAATAAATAATATAATTATATTATTTATTATTATAAAGGGGAGAAGTAGGTGTTTTAGGGGGTGTTACTAAAAAATATGTAACCATGTAACCTTTGTAACCTTTTTTTTATGTTGTTGTTTCTGGTAAAGTGTTGTAACTTGTTTATTCTGTGTAATATACGAAATTAGAGACTGCTTCTGAAACGGTGAAAGTCTATGGCTACATAAAAAACATATGTACCACGTTTTGCGAGTCTATGTTTCGCGAATGAGGAATTGCCTGGAAGGCAATACCATTAGTAACCCCGTACATACGAGTGAAACGAGGATGTGCGGGGATTATGCCCATAATTCTTATACTGCCTGGAGGGCAGTACATCGCGAGTATGCCAATTAGGTACAGCCTTCCAGGCTGATATGGTCGGTGGAAGATTCGCTAACCGAGGGCATCCTCTCCTTCGTCGAGTATGCACCTCGGTTACTAATAGTATTGCCTTCCAGGCAAGTCCTCACATCAAAATGATAAATTTTTCACTCCGTTTCAGGTTCGCTTCTAATCCCATTCTAATCCCATTCTAATCCCTTCCCTATATCGAGGTGCGGATGGGCTGGAAAAGGGACAATTATGGAATTTCAATAGATGATGATTCTCTGTTTTTCGCGGTTACAAAGGTTACATGTTACATGGGTTACATATTTTTTAGTAACACCCCCTAACATATAGAAACGAAAAAGATGAGTCCCCGAAACGAGGACCCATCCTTATCTGATTGTTCTAAAAATCTTACGAAGCGATTACTTGCCACCGAAGAGCCAGCATTGCTTTGCACAGCAATCCACAGCTTTCAGGTTAGGGTTAGATACCATTGAGCTTTCACCATAAGGGAGAATGTAAGGCCAGAAATTCTTGCCATTCTTGTTGTTGTTAGGGTTTGTGAGAGTGATGTAGCTCTCGCCCATACCCATGCAACGGCGGAGGTCATTGTAAGTCTGTACTTGCTCGTCAATTGACATAGCAATGTACTTCTGCACAAAGATCTTCTCCAAAGTAGCAGTACCGAGTGATGCTGCATAGTCTGCACCTGTCTCCTCGTCGCCTACCCAGCTATTGCTCTCTGTGATAGAAGCCTGTACTGCCTGCTTGAAGGATTTTGTTGCATCCTTGCCTGTACGTGCCTCTGCCTCTGCCTTGATGAAGAGAAGCTCATGGAGAGAAAGTACCTGAATAGGTTCGTTGTACATGTAATAGTATTCGGATATGTTAGGTGTCCAACTCTGCTTGGCAAATTCTTCGTCGCCTGGTGCTGCATAGGCTCCTGGCTCGTAGCCATAGTAGCCTGTATAGTTGTTGTCTGGAGCTGTTGCTGTGACATAGTGCTTGAGGCGTGGATCATTCTCGCCCATAAGGTCAACAACGGTCTTTGAAGGGGCTGTGTAGCCACGGCTATCCAAGAAAGCGGCCCATGGGTTTACGGTTACGTTACCGTCAAACTCACTTACTTTGAAACCTGCAAAGCCAAGCTCAAGAGCCTTCTCTGCTGCCTTGAGAGCTTCTTCTGCTGCATTAGCGTTTACGACAGTCTGATGGATGTAGAGACGAGCCTTAACAGCATAGGCAAGTGCCATCCACTTCTTAGTGTTGCCCTTGAAGAGAATATCCTCAGCACCGAAATTTGCCATTTCTTCTTCTGTGGCAGTATTAAGATTCTCAATTGCCTTGTCTATTGTCTTGACAAGGTCTGCATAGATGCTTTCCTGAGAATCTGCCTTTGGCTGCATGTTAGCGGCACTCTGGAGAGCCTCAGAGTATGGAATATCTCCGTGCATATCTGTGAGGATTTCAAAGTTGATAACCTTGAGAACCTGTGCAGCACCGAGAACGTCAAGCTGACCACCGCTGCTTGCTATATTCTTCTCTACCTTGTTGATCATCTCCTGAATGTTCAGAAGGTTTGAGTATGTAGAGTTCCACACGTTGTTGTATGTGGAAGTAGATATAAGCTCGTTGCCAGTACGCAGTTCGGCTTTCATCATCTGGTTATTGCCAGTACCTACCTGCTGTTCGGTAACAGTTGAAAGGTAGAACGAATAGTCGCCTGAACTTGTGTTGAATGCTGTTGCCATGATGGCATCTGTAATCTGAAGGTGTGCCGGAACAACATCAGCAGCAGGGTACTGATAGTTCTTGTTTACATCATCAAGCTGATCCTCAGAACATGATGTCATGCCGAAAAGTGCGACAGACATTGCCATTACTATATATTTCTTCATAATCATCTGATTTTTCTTGATACAAAAATAATTAGAATGTAATTTTCAGACCACCACCGATGCTCTTTGTTGCAGGAACAGAGAAACGCTCGAAGTAACCTGACATATTGCCGTTACCCTGTGATGACTCTGGGTCGAAGTTTGGCAACTTAGCCCAGATGAAGATGTTACGGGCAAAGCCATAGACAGATGCGTTGATGCCGAGGAACTTAGGAAGGTCGTAGGTGAGGGTAAGGTCACGGAGCTTGAAGAAGCTTGTGTCGTAGATACCTGCCTCTGTTACGTCATAGTAAGCTGCATAGTAGTCCTGCTTGCTTACCTCAATGGTGTTCTTCAGGCCTGTTGTCGCGTCAATACCCTCAGCAATCATTGTTCCCTCGTGGTAAGGGAGAGATTCCTCGCTGGCACCGAAGTAGTTCATTACCATGTTTGTACCATGATACATCTTGCCGCCCTTCTGCCAGCTCCATGTTGTGTCGAGAGAGAGACGCTTCCAACGGACTGAGAAGTTAAGACCCATAGTCCAGTCTGGAGCACAGTTGCCAAGGTCTTGGCTCTCTGTGGTAGCCTGTGGCAGACCATCGAAGAGAAGTAACTGACCAACTTCTGTGCGCTGGAAAGCATATCCGTAGATGTTAGGATATGTACAGCCTGCCTGAGCACGAACCTGTGGCTCTACGAAACCGCCGAGCATGATTGACTCTACGCCCTCTGCGAGTTCTACAACCCTGTTATCTACTGAAGTCCAGTTAATGCCGAGGTTTACATCCCAGTCCTTTGTCTGGACGATAGCAGCATTAAGAGAAAGCTCGTGAGAGTTGGTCTTCATGCGACCTGCGTTTGTCATCATATACTGATAGCCCATAGTTGGGTCGCAAGGAACCTGGAAAATCTGATCTACTACGTTCTGATAGCTGTAAGTGTAGTTGAACTTGATACGTCCGTTCCAGAAAGCGAGGTCAATACCTGTCTCCCAGTTCGTAGTGTTCTGAGGCTTCAGCTTTGGATTGTATAAAGTGTAGTAAGGAGCGTAGGCTGAGCTTCCGCTTGGAAGTGGGTATGCCATTGGAGTGTAAGTGTAGAATCCACCGCCATAGCTTGGTGTTGAATAGAATACATCATAGTAATCACCAGCCTGACCTACCTGTGCGTAAGAAGCACGGATTTTACCGTATGAAAGAATGTTCTGATCCTGGAATGTTGGGAGTTGTGTGAATTCCCATCCGAGAGAAACTGATGGATAGAAGAAGCTACGGCTTCCGCGTGGCATGGTAGAAACATAGTCGTTACGACCTGTTACGGTGAGGTAGATCATGTTCTTCCAGTCTGCTGAAACACTACCGAAGAAACCTACTGTGCGCTCGCTTCTATTGTACTCTGCACCATCCTTACCTGTTATGGATTTTGCATTGACCATTACTGGGAATCCATAGAAGTTGAAGTTTCTACCGTCATAATCCCATTTGCGGACATTCTCGTGGTTTACCTCATTACCGAGGACAATGTTGAGTCCCCAGTCTTCGTTTATACGACCGTCAAGGTTTGCGGTAAATGTATTGTTGAATACATTGTGCTGTGAACCGCGGTTTTCAATCTCACCCTTATTGTTGTATGCAGAACCTACCTCAGCTACTGTGTTGTAGTTTGATGTCCACATATCAATACCTGCCTGTTCACGGAACTTGAGAGTGAAGCCCTCGAGACCGATGTTTGGTGAATATTCGAAGTAGGCATTACCGAAGAAACGGTTTGTGTGCTGACCGAATTCATCATTTGCTGACCACCAGTAAGGGTTGTTGAATGATGTAGAACGGAAGAGAATCTGCTGGGTTGGATCATTTGGAGAACAATAAGGAATGCCCTTGAGATTGTACTCTGCAGGACAAGAGTAGAGCACGTTCATGATACCGTTGTTGGCACCTGGAGCACTTGTGATATTGCTTGAAGAATAGTTTGCAGAGAAACCGGTCTTCCACTCCTTGTTGATAGTCCAGTCAACAAGACCACGACCACCCCAACGATCCATACCTGTTGATGGGATGATACCGTCCTGATGAGAGTTGCTGATAGAGAATGAGTAGTTGAGGTTGTTGATAGCCTGAGAGATGCTCAGGTTCGTATTCTCTGTGCAACCTGTCTGGAGATAGTCATAGAGGTTGTCGTATGTCTCTGGAGTAGTCCAGCCGTCAAGACCTGCTGCTGCACGCTTTGGGTTGTAGTACATACCCTGATGCTTGCCGTCTGCCTGAGTATATGCGTTGTCTGTGTTACCGCCATACTTTGGATCGTTTGCAAGGTCTGCAATCTTAGGACCCCAAGACTGAGAAGATGTTGGGTTGTAACCTGATTCTATGCTATTGCCCTGAGCATAAACCTTCTGATGCTTGAACTCACGAGACATAGACTGAGCAGAGATATTGGTGTTGAGCACAATCTGTGGCTTGCTCTGACCTACCTTACCGCGCTTGGTGGTGATGACAATCACACCATTTGAAGCACGAATACCATAGAGGGCAGAAGCTGCCTGACCTTTAAGTACGTTGATGCTCTCAATATCGTCTGGGTTGATATCTATTGAACGGTCGGAAATATTAGCTCCTGTTACAGAGTCGTATGTGTCGAAGTCAGCCTTTGTTGTAATTGGCATACCGTCAATTACATAGAGAGGCTGGTTGTTGCCGTCGAATGAACGTGCACCACGGATAACGATCTGTGAAGAAGCACCAGGAGCGCCAGAAGACTGGCGGATATCTACACCTGTGAGCTTACCCTGAATAGCGTTGGCAAGTGAACTTGTTCCTGATGTGCTGAGCTCACCTTCCTTGAGGTCCTGAGATGCATAGCCCAGAGACTTCTTTGAACGGGTGATACCCATAGCTGTTACGACAACCTCGTCGAGGACTTTGTCGTCAGCGTCAAGTGTAACTTTCATGCCATTTTTTGCTGCTGTCTCCTTAGTCTGCATACCGACATATGAGAAGACGAGAGTCTGGCCAGCCTCTGCATTGATAGTAAACTTACCTTCAAGGTTAGTGACAACACCTTGTGAAGAACCTTTTACTTTTACAGCTGCACCAATAACTGGCTCACCGTCT
Organism: uncultured Bacteroidales bacterium; assembly: GCA_902778265.1. Classification (GTDB taxonomy): domain Bacteria; phylum Bacteroidota; class Bacteroidia; order Bacteroidales; family Bacteroidaceae; genus Prevotella. Next base: position 10,052 of record CACYXI010000026.1, read on the forward strand.
TGAGCAGAAATAACTGTACCGCTGATTGCTGATTGTGCGAGGGCAGTCACTGCCATCATCATGCACAGAAGCATCATTGTTAGCTTTCTTTTCATAAATACTCTTATTTGTTAAACATTAATTAAATTCTCTTACATAAATTATAATCAACCTTCATGAGGGGCAATTTCATGACGATTAAGTGTAATTTTAACTTTTATGTGCGCAAAATTAATATTTTTTTTCGAAAAAAACATCATAATTATAAGATAAATGATGTTTTTGATGTAAAAAAATGTAAAAAGTAGCCAATTTAGCGGAATATTCAAACATTTCATTATGCATAATATGCGATTTTATGCAATAAGAAAACATATTGCTTATGATTTCTTATTATTAGTGTCTTTTTTATATGAAGTTGTAAGTGTTAGGTGGCAAATTGATAGGTGGTATGGTGAAGAAATAGGTCGAAAAACATGTTTTTGTGGCATCTGCCTTTAGAAAAAAGGTAATTCGTAATTAGTAATTCGTACTTAAATAATTAGTAATTCGTAATTATTTATTATCTTTGCACCATGAAACAGTATAAGGACATTTTTATAGATTTTGACGATACCCTTTATGATACGAGGGGTAATGCGATAATTGCGCTTGCCGAGACCTTCGATTTCTTTGATCTCGGCAGGTATTTTGATAATCCGCAGGACTTTTATGACAGTTATTGGAAGACAAATCTCGCCCTTTGGACTCTTTATAATAAAGGTGAGATTGATCGTCAGTATCTCATAGTGGAGAGATTCCGCCGTCCGTTGAGCGAGGGTAGGGGACTTGAGAATGTTACGGAGGCATTTTGTCTGGAGGTAAGTGATAAGTTCCTTGATTTCTGCTCAAACAAGCCTGGCACGGTTAGGGGAGCATTGGAATTAGTGAAGTATCTGAAGGGCTTGGGATGCCGTCTGCATATTTGCAGTAATGGTTTTCATGAGATTCAGTACAAGAAGCTCCGTGCCTGTGGTCTCTATGACTATTTTGATACCGTCATCCTTAGTGAGGATGCGGGCGCTAACAAGCCTTCAAAGAAGTTCTTCGACTATGCCTTTGAGAAGACAGGGGCAAAAGTAGATTCTACTCTGATGATTGGCGATAACTACAATGCCGATATCGAGGGTGCTATGGATTCAGGCTTAGACACCATTCTATATAATAGGTGGGATCCTGATTTCGTGCCTCCAAGAAAACCAACGTATATTGTCAAGGAGTTGGGGGAGATAATGAAACTTTGAAGTACTAATTACGAATTACCTGGTTACCTTTGTCGTCTCAAAAAGAAACGGAGAATGTAATCAGGTAATTCGTAATTTGTAATTAGTAATTAATGTCTGTTCGTCGAACTCACTTTAGCAGATTGAAGAGTTAGAATCGGCTCAGCTCACTACTTGCAGCCTCACCTTTGTACTTCTTCTTGGCCGGGTTGAAGGTGTATTTGACGGAAAGAGAGAATATTCTTCTTGTATAGTCCGTCCATTTGTCAAAATAGATTCCGTTGGTATTCATGTACCAGCCATCATAATATGTGTTGAATAAGTTTTCAACCGCGAGTTTTACGTGGAGCTTATCCTTGAAGAATGTTTTTATACAGTATGCGTCAAAGTTAAATTTAGAATATTCGACTTGTATTCCATCGTTTCCTCTAAAACTCAACTCTATGTCTGCGCCCAATATGAAGCTATGAGGTAGATCAACCGTATTTTCCAACATAAGATCAACGTATGGCTTGTTGTAGTTCTGCCCATTGTAGGTAACGAACTGCTTCAAGATATCAACCGTGAATACGGGTTTCCATACTTTGAACAGGGTTGGAGAATAGACTGCAGTAACATTCAGATACTGATAATCCTTGATGTTGGTAGGATGGAATATTGTAATGGAATCACTACCATGATACATATCACGAACATGGATAATATAGTTCGTAAAAATTCCGTAATCAACATTAAGTTGCAGGTCTTTCCAACCCATAGAGAATGATAACTTGTTTTTCTGTGTGTTCTTTAGATCTGGCGTGCCACCTCCGTATGAGTATGGATTCCACATAACTGTGGAACTTCTAAGTGAATAGTATCCTGGGCGTATGGCGGTATAACGATAAGACAACGAAAGATTTATGTCGCCACTCTCGTATGCTATGGATGCAGATGGAAAGAATGCATTGTGGATGGTGTTTGTCTCGTCCTCTTCGCTTTGGATATACTTGAAGTCTTCATGCTCAAACCTTCCACCTGCACTCACATTCCAATTCTTTCCCAATGCTCTCTCGTATTCCACAAATGCCGAGAAGAGACCTGTCTTTGCCGTATTCTTTGAATTGCTGAGTTCATTGTCAATCGTTGTATTCTCAAGAATTTTATAGTCGTTATCATTATTGGAGTATGAACCCTCAAGACCTGTGTTTAGCGTACCTCCTGCCATAGGAGTGACGAATTTCAGTTTGCCGGCATACAGTTTGTTATTGCTAATGGTATTTGTGAACATAGCATCCTCGTCAGCAAAGTAATCCTGAGACTCCTTCTTCCTCAGATTAAGATAGTCAACATTCAGTTGTATAGATGTTTCTTCAGAGAAACTATAGTTGAAGTAGCCGTTTATATAGTGTCGTTTGTTGCTTTGTCTTCTTTCATCATTGGTTTTCTCAGAGAATCTTCGTATAGAATTGTGTCTTGCGGTTAATTCAGAGGAAACGTTGCCTGGATTTTTAGGAGAATATAGGTTCTTGTATTCCATACCGAACGACAGTTTATCATCTTTTTGATAGTTGAAGCCCAAACTGCTGTTCAAAGGAGTAGTGTTACCACTTATAACCGAGGTGTCTTCTATTTCCAATGTGGAGAAACGTGTGGTTGTCCTTTGATTATATTCGTAGTTATATCGGGAATAATTTAAGCTTCCAAACAGATCCAATCCACCCTTACGATAGTTTAATGATGCTGTACCATTATGTGATATGTTTCGTTCTGACCGAATGCCCTCATTTATAAAGCCTCCCAAACCTTCGCCAACAGGTCGTGAGGTGTATATCTTGATTACGGCATTTACCGTGGCATCATATTCCGTACCGGGATTGGTGATGACATCAATCTTCTTGATATCAGAAGACTGTATCTGCTTTAGCTCGTCATTGTCAAGCAACTTACGGTTGTTGATGTATATGACAGGTTCGCCTTTGCCTATTACACTTATTGCATCATTCTTTACCATAACAAATGGAATATGCTTCAACACATCCTTTGCATCACCCATTTTGCCCAAAATGGTGTTATTTACGTTTACGGTCAATCCCTTTGGGGTACGGACATAACGTTTTGCCTTGATGGTCACTTCGCCAAGAATATTCTCATCTTTCTGAAGAAGGATCGTGCCAAGATCAGTATTTTTATTGACGACTACCTCCTGAGACTTGTAGCCGAGATAACTGATCTTGACCTTACCTTCCGTGTTGGATGTGTTGAGTTTGAAATAGCCAGTTGAGTCTGCAACGGCATACGCAATAATAGTTGTGTCATCGGGAGTAACAAACGTTATATTCGCATATTCCAGCGAAGTGTTGCTATCTTTTTCCTTTACAAATCCATATACCTGTGCTATGGAAACAGCACTAAGACATGATAATATAAATGATAGAATTATTTTCACTTCTTATAATCTGTGTAATATATTTTATTAATACCACAATGTTATTATAGACTTTATCGTCCAAAATATTTATCAATTTCGTGCTGCAAAATTAGTTTTTTTTTCTTAAATAGAGAAAACGATCGTGTTTCATTGTATTTCACTATGATGTTTTTACAATATAGCAATATTGCAATAATGTTATATTGTTGAATATGAGACATCTGCAAGTATTTCTTTTGGCTTGTGTTTTATGCCTTAATTCTTTCTTGAGAAACACAGAGAAACAATTTTTTCCTAAAAATTATCTCATTTCATCTATTTTTGTTATCTTTGTAGGCAAATTCAAAATCGAGAACAAATGGTTAGATTAAAGACGATATATCTATTTATTACTCTCTTTCTTATTCTTGCTTCATGTTCAAGAGATCCTTTCTTGGACAAGATGAAAACCATACAGGATATTGGGGACAATAATCCTAAACAAGCACTTCTTATGCTTGACTCATTGGAGATTCAGGTTCGGTCACAATCGAAATATATCAAGAATAAATATGATTTACTAAAAATCAGACTTAATGACAAGGCTTACATTACGCATAACTCTGATATTGTAATAAAGAACCTTGTTAAGTATTTTGAGGAAGAAGGCACTCTGCTTGAAAAGCAAGAGGTGAACTATTATGCTGGGAGTGTATATCGTGATCTATCCGATACGCCTCGTGCTTTGGAACATTTCTTCAAGTCATTGGAATATGCGAAAGAGAACAAAAACTCAGATTCTGTCATGGCATGTAATACATATTCTAATCTGTGTGATTTGTATTTTAGGGTTCAAGATTATAACAATTCAGAGGTAATGGCAAGGAAAGAATGGGAATATTCTGACAAACTGAAACTGGATCCAGTCTTGTCGTATATGCACGTTGCAGCTGCTCTTTTAAACCAAAAGAAGAAGAAGGAGGCTGCGGAGTTGTATGATTCTGCATATTATTATATATTGTCTTCCACAAAAATTGAAGACTATAAAACGGATTTGTGTTATCTTATAGGTAACTTTGCATCAGTAAAGGATATCAATAAGGCAACAGCTTGTGACTCTATATTGAGGAAATTTAATCGCTCTGATATGACAAGTTCCAATTGTCTTTCATACGCAGATTATTATATACTCTCGAACAAACTTGATTCTGCAATAAAATATTGCAATATCATAATGAAGAGCAGGGAAGACAGTACAGGATTTGCTAAATATGATGCTTCAAGAAAATTGTTTGAAATATATAAGCGTCTTGGGAATAAGGATTCAACAGTTCATTATGCAGGAATCCATATAGACATAAGTAACAAAATGGATCTTGGCAAACGTCAGCAATTAGCTACCACTGTAAGCAATGCTTACCTGTATCATCTCGATAAGGAGAAGGAAGAAAAACTGAATGCTGAGAATCTGTTTTACCAGCATATTATATTAATTGTGTGTATTGTTATTGTCGTTCTTCTGATTATAGCAATAGCAGTCTATGCTCACATCAAGAGAAAACAGATAAGAAGGGTGCTGTCGTTATCGCATGAGATACAGCTTCTTACTGAGAGGGAACAGCAGCTAAAGGTGGATATTGCATGTAAGGAGCAGGAACTTTCTACCCAGATTGAGCAAAACAAATCTATCATCCAGCAATTGCATCAGTCTGACTTTGAGGATGTGGCAGAAGATATTCTTAATACTATAAAGCAATGTGCAGTAGGAAAGCAAAGTATGACAAATGATATTTGGAAGAGACTGTACAAGACTGTGGATAAGCTGTATCCGAATTTTAACGAACTTCTTCTAAAGGAATTAGGAACTTTTACCGAACAGCAGAAGCAGGTTTGCTATCTGATGAGAATCGGTATTCAGAGACCTGACATTCAGAATGTGACGAATCTTTCGCGTGTTACAGTATGGCGCTGGACAAAGAGATTTGATTGGGCTATACAATAAAGTGAGTTCACCGAACTCACGTTAGGTATAAAATTTTTCGACCTGTACGGTTGAAATATTAGTGTTTCAATTAATGTCCTAATTAATGTGTTATTAAAAAATGTGCGGAGTCGATTAGCAAGTGCAAGATGGCTGCAAAATTAGTAACTTGTAATTGAAATTTAAATTCCTTTTTACTTTTCTTTGCAGTTTGTAAAAAAGTTTCTATCTTTGCAAACAAAAGCCTACAAGCAATGATAAGGGTAGATAGATTGACTATAAAATATCACGATAGGGTAATGGGGACGCTTTATCTAACGTGATAAATAACTTTGCGTCTTAGTGCCTTTGCGTTTGCGTTATAAATAATCTTACGGATCGAAGGATATTGCCAATGTTTTTTGATTTTAGCAAAATACATTCTCGAATCGGCTCCCTCCCTGTTGGGGAGAGGGTAGGGAAAGGCCTTGCCTCTATTCTCGATTTCTTCTTCCCGAGGATGTGCCCTGTTTGTGGCAATCGTCTTGAACTTGACGAGCATCCTTTGTGCCTAAAGTGTAATGTGGGTATGCCGAGGACAATGTTCTGGGAACATCCATACGATAATCCTATGGCGAGGATGTATTGGGGAAAGATACCGGTAGAGAAGGTTGCGGCTTATTTCTATTTCGCTCCTAAGTCTGGTGTGGCGCAGTTGATTTATGGAGTGAAATATCATGGTCGTGCTAATATTGCCATTGAACTTGGTGAGATGCTTGCCGATGAGATGCAAGACTTCTTTGATGATATTGACTGTATCGTTCCATTGCCCATAAGTATCAAGAGACGGATGAAACGAGGTTATAATCAGAGTGATATGATAGCGCAGGGTATTAGCAAGGCTACTGGTATTCCTATCGAGAGGCACGCTGTGATAAGGCGGTATTTCGAAAAGAGTCAGACGCATCTTACTCGTATTGAGAGACGTGAGAATGTGGATGATGTGTTTGTGCTAAAAGATGCCGATGCTCTTCATGGAAAGCACGTTTTGATAGTTGATGATGTTATCACGACTGGTGCAACGACAATATCGTGTGCAGAGCAGATCCTAAAGGCCGGGAGCGTTAAGGTTAGTATCTTATCCCTTGGGTATTCTGCAAAACAAAAGGCTCAGGAACCCCATGAGCCTATGTTGTTCTGAAATTGGGTGATGGGTGTTGGGTGATAGTGGTTACAACATACCACCAACACCTAACACCCATCACCCAACATCTAAAGTATTTTGAGTATAGTATCCATCTCAAATCCGCGTGAGAGAGCGAAGCGGATTAGCTTACCTCTGATCTCGTATTCCGACTTCCCCGTTACGGTCTTGCGCTTTGCCTCAAGCAACGGACGAAGTTTTTCAACGTAATTTTCTTCATCAACCTCATCAAGAATAGGATCGTAGATACTGCTTGGGATGCGTTTCATGTAGAGAGCTTGTTCTACCTTTTTGCGTCCCCAACCGTTGAACTTAATCTTTTCCTCAACAAAGCAACGGGTATATCTCTCCTCATCGATGAATTTTTCTTTTAGAAGATATTCCATCACACGCGCCTGAGTGGCTTCGTCTATTTCCCAACGACGCATCTTGTCGAGCATTTCCTGTTGGCAATGCTCTCCTCGTGCACATAAAGTCGTGAGTTTGTTGAGTACTTGTTCTTCGGTCATAATATAAATATACTATTTTACTATTTACTATGTACTATTTATTTACTATTTGTCAAAAAGTACTATTTTAGCGAAGACAAATAGTAAATAAAATAAAATCGTACATAAATAGTACATAGTAAATAGCTAAATAGTAAATATCTTTAGTCTATCACTACAGGCTCGTACTTAGGAACGAGAGTCTTCATAATCGTCCAGCCGATGAGGTAGGCAACGGCACAGACGCAGAAGATAATCATGTATCCTGCTGGCTTGCCCTCGAAGCCCATGAATGTGAATGCAGATCCCTGCTCGGCTGCGTATGTGAAGAGTATGCCTGAACCCTTATTAATAAGGAATGAACCTACACCACCTGCCATAGCACCGATACCTGTGATAGTTGCAACGGCTGACTTAGGGAACATATCGCCTGTTGTAGAGAAGATATTTGCAGACCAAGCCTGATGACCTGCACCTACAAAACCGATAATGATAGCTGGCCACCATGCGCTGTACTGTCCCATTGGCTGTGCAAAGAGAGCGAGAACTGGGAAGAAAGCGAAGATAAGCATAGCAAGCATACGGCCCTGATATGGGTTCATGCCCTTCTTCTCAACGAATATCTTTGGAAGATAGCCACCGAACATAGATACTACCGTTACAATAGCGTAGAGGGTGAAGATGAGGGCGATACCCATTGTTGAATCTGATGTATAGCCGAACTGATCAGAGAAGTATGCAGGTGCCCAGAAGAGGAAGAACCACCATACGCCATCGGTCATGAACTTACCTACGGCAAAAGACCATGTCTGACGGAATGTGAATGCCTTGGCAATGCTAAGCTGCTTTTCTTCTTTCTCGACAGTTTCTGTCTCTTCAGCAATATCATCCTGATTCATATAGTTAAGCTCTGCCTCGTTCACAAACTTTGAGTCTGCAGGTTTGTCATAGAGGAAAATCCAGAAGCCAGCCCATACGAAACCGAGTACACCGATGATGATGAATGCCATTTCCCATCCCATTGCCTTTGCAAGGAGTGGTATGGTTGCAGGAGCAGCAAGGGCACCTACTGATGCACCAGCGTTGAATATTGAGGTTGCGAAAGCGCGGTCTTTCTTTGGGAAATACTCTGCCGTTACCTTGATGGCTGCAGGGAAGTTACCTGCCTCACCGAGGGCGAGAACACAGCGGCATACAAGGAATGCGTACATACTGATTGTTGCAACGGCAACACCTGTAGCGCCCATCACCTTAAAAGTGAATTCTCCGCATCCGGCGTGCATCACAGCACCTATTGACCAGATTACGATAGCCCAGAAATAGCCTTTCTTTGTACCCATGAAGTCAACGAACTTGCCTGCAAAGAGATTGGCTACGGCATAGAAGATAGAGAAGGTAGCGGTAATAGTACCATAGATCTCATCGTTCCAGTCAAATTCTGGAGAGATGAAATCCTTCCAAGTGAGAGACAGAACCTGACGGTCCATGTAATTTACTGTTGTGGCGAAGAACAGCATCGCGCACATCACCCAACGCCAGTTGGTCATTTTGTTTGTTTGTATAGGACTCATAGTTTTAGTAGGCAACCACTATTCTTGGATAGTTGAAGCGTTTTTTGATAGTAATATTTTTAAGATTCTATGTTTATAGTTAATTTACTGAATAAATGAACAATGAAAAGTGAACAATGAAAAATACAATATACCTTTTTCTCGCTGAAAATCAACAGACAGAAACGCTAATCTGTATTTTTAATTTTTCATTTTTAATTTTTCATTTAATTAGGTGCAACGTGCGGAGCATCCTCGCATGAAGTCAAAAGTGCGTGTCAGCTCTAAAAGCTGGCGCACGTTCTTAGATTTGACGAGTGCAAAGATACATAAATTTTCTGAAAAACAAGCAAGTATCATAAAGAAATTTTTACGTATGTAATCAATTTTAATTTTATAATCAAGAATTTGAGAATTAGAGATTGTTGAATTAATGCGAAAAAAGAGAATTTTGCTACTTGCGTAGCATTGGGAATAGCCGTGATCAATAGGAGCATAAGCGAGATTTCTCAAATTTCTTCCCGATGGTCAGAGGGTCTTCGACAAATCTCTTATAAATTCAAAAGAAAAATCTCTAATTCTCTAATTCTTGATTATAAAAAATCCGTGTAATTAATTTTTCTCTGTTTATAAGGTAAATCCAATCATAAGTGCAGTGTTTCTTTTCGTCTAATTGCCTTCGTTTGTCCTCCGCTTCTCATTCGCTTTAAATCCGTACCAAAGTCGGTGCAAATCCCATTCCTGAATAGGCGATAAAGAAGAGGCAGAGCGAAATCACTACAGATAACAATGTCTTTAACTCTGGAGCTTACGCTCCTCGTGGCTTTCAAGAAAATTAATCACGATGACCAGAAAATTAAACTCAGAAAAATATAATTTTTGAACGCAAAGACACAGAGACGCGAAGAATTTTTTCAGAATTACGCGCAAACATGTACATGGTGGCATTTTTCGCGTTCAAACATCTGTATATCAATTAGTTCAACCCATGTATATGTTTGTTCAACATATACATAACATGTACATGATTTTTTCACAATTAGAGCATGACGACCCATGTACATGTCATGTACATGTTTGACCATCATGTACATGCTCTTAATTGCTTCATTTTCAATTTTTTAAATCTCATTTCACCCCACCATGTACATGTTTGCGCGAAATTCTAAAAAAAAAGTTACACTTGTAATCCAGACATTGCATTTTTTACACACAATTCAGGCCGCGGAAGTCCAGAATTGCCTGGAAGGCAACACTATAAGTAACCGAGGTGCATACTCGACGAAGGAGAGGATGCCCTCGGACAGAAACAGCCTCTACCCCTCACAGCCTGGAAGACTGTACCTGATTGACTTTACACATTATTTTTCGCTATGTACAGCCCTCCAGGCAGCAGAAGTATAATGGTTTTTATCCCCGCACATACTCGTTTCACTCGTATGTACGGGGTTCTTCCCTATGGTCAGGCGCTACGCGGAGTCCTCATAGTATTGCCTTCCAGGCAATTTGTAGCTTGCGAAACTTAAATAACACCTACTCGAAGAATACCAAAAGGAGCACCCTCGATGTGAGAATGCTCCTAAAGTCTTTGGGTTAATTGCGGTTTATGATGTTATTCTTCATCATCATAGAACTCATCGTAATAGCCTGATGAGAATCCCTTTGAATCAAGTTTGCCAGAGCCACCTACTGTGACATTACTTACATCTTCGAGCAATGGAGTGTTCATCACCTCTATCACGATACGAGGTTTATAATATTTCTTCTTCATACGCAGACATTTATTTAATGTGAGTACGATAAATCTCAATAAATTCTTATCCACTGCGTGGGGCTACATGAATTATCCGTAAATTATCGTAAATTTGCCATAATTTTTTATATGTGAAGAAAAAGTATTAATGATAAATTCGTGACAATTCGCGAAAATTCGTGTAGCCAAGCGCAGCGTATCATGGTTATTTAATGATTACCTTCTTGCCGTTCTTGACATAAATGCCTGGCTTCAAGTTGTTCTCATTAACTCTTCTGCCGTTCAGATCGTAAACAGGTAATTCGTCATTAGTCATTCGTAATTCATTAACTCCTGTCGTCTCTTCTTCACCAACCACGTTGATTGTGATAGTCTTTGCATCAAGGCTAACATTATACATCGGATTACGGGCATCTATCTTCATATACCAGCGATAAGGCTTCAGGTCGCTTGTTCCATCGGTAATAATCAGAGAACCGCCACCCATAGCGTAATAGTTGTTTGCTATTAGCTTAGATGCTGGAATCGTGGTATATGTACCCGTAAACGTGTATTCCGCAATAGTGGTTCTGCAATCAATACTATTCTCTTCTGCCTTATGTAGAGTTACTCCGCTGGCAGAAAGAGTTTTCTCGCCAGTTGTCTTGGCTTTTATAAGATATGGAGTATTAGGAATGAGATTACCACTCTTAATCTTCACGACATCCATTGTAGTCTTGTCAATAACGCCATCATCATCCATATCCAACTGACGAACACCATTTATGTAAGCCACCTCGAAATCATCCTTCCAGTCCTCATACCTCATAGAGAAAGGAATATAGAGAGCCTGCCATGAAGTGTTACTGAAATTGCGAGTGTAATGAATAAAATCGTATACGATTTCATCCGTATTCTCATACTTTATATTATCCGTCAAATATTTCTCTATTGCTTTTCCAAAAAGAATAGGATATGTGTCTATCCCTTTTCTCTGCTTGAACTTACCACCATTATTATTGAGCAAAGCACACACTGAGCCGTCTTTGAAGCTTTCAAGACTCTTAGCAGTTCCCATGTAGCCTTGTCCTAATCTTTTACAAGTTCCCTCTAAGTAATAGCAATGTGATGCACCTGATGAAATCTTTGAACCAACAGCATCATCAGCATAACCACATATAGCTCCACAATCGGTCGAACTTGCTGAAACAACACCGACATTATAGCAATTAGAAATATCATCTTTATTTGTTGATGTCAGGCTATATGCCGAACCGCATATTCCTCCAACATGATTGTAACCGCTAACTTTGCCTTTATTGTAGCAATTAATGATCTTATTGGGAGTTCCACCATCATACCCATGTCCCATATGTGCAACGAGACCGCCAGCCTTATCTTGAGAAGCTATTACAACTCCTTCAAAATAGCAATCGGACATATAGCCATCTCCACCCATTGAACCTAACCAAGCTGCAAAACCAGCAACGTGTCTTCTTCCTTTGATATAACTGTCAATGATTCCCAAACTATCAACATATGTACAGCCTCTAAACAAAGCCTGATATTCTTCATCATTATTTATGTACAATCCACTTATGGTATGACCTCCACCAAAAAATCTACCATGAATTTCTCTACAAGGCCATTGCTCAAAATTGCTGCCGTCACCATTAAGATTGCCATTTTCATCAAGAACATTCTCATTAAAAACAATGTCGGCAGTAAGTCTGCCACTAATTGAATATGATTCAAGTAATTGGTCTGCAAACCATTTCAATTGCTCCTTGTTACCAATAAGATAAGGATCATCTATTGTGCCTTGTCCTTTTATCGAACCATTATTATTGCCATTTTGACCTTTTCCAACATACACAGGACGAATGTTGTGCCCATCGCACCTTTCATGATCATCAACATCTGTAACAGGTGGTGAAGGTTGAAAGTAAAGTCCACGAGCACATGAACTTCCTTCATAATTTAATGTTGAAGACCAATACCATCCACCTTCGTTGACATTTAATACGACATCATAATTCGAGCCATAGGCTGTACCATCATATAGTCCTCCTCTTGGCATAAAAATAGAATTACCATTTGGACCTGTAACTTTATAACCATAGACTCCATTGACAATAGTAATTTCCCATGAACATTCATTTACGAGTTCTACTTCTTGCTTGTGAGTAGGCATTCTCCAATCTTTGCCTAATATTACATAGGCAGCATCATCCTCCAATTCCAGTTGGGTTAATCCATCAGTAGAATTATATTTTGTAAAATTGGATTCAGCGCCAAATTTATACGTACTCCAATCATAATTACTCTTAGGGGCAGTTTCGCCCCATGCGAAATAGTTTCCTGCATCTGATGGTTTAGTAGCGCCCAGATTCATGTTTGCCCACTTTGTACCACTTGGCAATCCTAAGTCAACAGGTTCAATGTTCGTTGGAGACTGTGCAAAACAATACCCGACAAAACAAAAAAACAAAAAAAACAATAATTTTTTCATAATGTTAGTATAGATAGCCTATTGCTCTCCCCATGATTCGGCTAATTTAGGTTAATAAAAAAGACGTGGGATGCTGTACTTCTGCTTATCCCGTTATCGCGGCTCTGGTAAAACCTTGTTACAAGGATAAGCAACCAGTTAGCCCACGCCGGGAGGGAATTATGCAGAAGTACACTTACACGTTAACAACTATACGAAAAACATACGTATAGCATTAACGTGAGTGACTTGAGATAAAATCACCCACGCGGACGTTAGTTGCGAAGCCCTCTTGTAACATTTGAAAATTTACCAGATTTTCGGAGAAAGAAGATCAACGTTGGTAAACGTCCTTTTGAAAGTCTTTTGCCTGTCAGGGATTTCTCTCTTCATGGCATTAGAACTTTCTTTCTAATATGTCTTGAGGCTATGCCTCGTTTGCAGAACTCGTCTGCTGAACCCACAAGCCCATAAAAGCTAACTGGTTTCGGTTGCAAAAATAACAAAATATTTGTTAATCTGCAAGAAATTTGCCAATAAACTTAAAGAAATGTATGTGTTTTTCATATTTCTGCTTAGTGAGAATGATAAAAATAGGAGTATCACAAGATACTTCTGTCCACAAAATTTATGTTTTTAGAACGCAAAGACGCAGAGACGCAAATAAGGGAAACGAATTTATCCGATGTATCTGATTTTGTCAATCACATTCTTAATGTGGTAGCTTAGAGATAAATCATATGCGCGACAGAAAAATTACTATCTAAATAAAGAAAAATACAGATTTCTTGCGTTATTTTCCAAATTATGTGTATCTTTGCCGACAAATAAAATGTTTTGTTATGACAACTGTAGCATTAAACGCCCTTTGGACTTATATTGAGTCATTGGGACTAAGTACAAAGAACCGCAAATGGTTGGCAGATAAGCTTATTGAACCTACTAAGAGTAGAACAAAGGCTTCTACTGGTAGCAGTTCATTAAGGAATGCCTTTTCTGGTAATTGGGAAAATGATGTTGATTCTGTTTCCTATGCAGAGATGTTGCGTGAGGTATAACACAAAACATTTTGCAAGAATCAATGGTTTGGAATTGGTAGATTGGCAATAAGTGATGAACTTCACAAACGTTTCACGAAGTTTCTGATCGAGCGGAGAAGGTCTATTGTTTCTATTGGTAATTATCGCATTAATATTTCTGAACACAAAAAACACGAAAGACACGGAACGTTTCGTTTGTTCCGTGTCTTTCGTGTTCAAAAAAATGGGAAACGGTTTTATCTGATGTATCTGATTTTGTCAATCACGTTCTTAATGTGACAGCTTTAGATAAATTGGATACATCCGTTTCTATAAAAAAAATAATTTTTCTGAGTTAAATTTTCTGGCCATCGTGAAGAACTTGCGTAGCTTGTTGAGCTTTGCGAAAAATTTTCTTGAAAGCCGAGCACCGCAAGGTGCTTTTTCGCTCATTCCGTGTATTCCGTGTTCGAAATAATCTCTTAATCTTTTAATTTCTTAATCTCTCCTTAGTCTTGGAAATACACTCGTTTTACTCGGTTGCTGATGCCTGTCAGTACCTCGTAAGGGATAGTGTCGAGAGTATCGGAGAGAACCGTTACAGGGAGGTTGTCGCCGAAGATCTCTACGCTGTCACCCTCCTGACATGGGATGTCGGTCACATCAATCATACAGACATCCATGCAGATGTTTCCGACATATTCTGCCTTCTTGCCGTTTACGAGACAATAGCAATGACGATTGCCGAGATGACGGTTGAGGCCGTCCGCATAACCGATAGGGATAGCGGCAATAACGCTGTTCTTCTCAAGGATGGTGCGACGGCTGTAACCAATGCTTTCTCCTGCCGGAACCTTACGGATCTGGAGAATGGTTGTCTTCAGGGTGCTGACATTCGATAACACCTCGTTGTTACGTGGGTTGATGCCATAGAGACCGAGACCTAAACGACACATATCCATCTGACGCTCAGGGAAATGCTCAATGGCAGCCGTGTTACAGATATGACGAAGAATCTTATGCTCGAATGCGTCTTGCAGAGCCTTGCTACCCTTCTCGTACAGATCAAACTGATAGTCGGAGAACTCGTCAAAGTTGTCTCCGTCAGAACCTACGAAATGAGAGAATACTGAGCGAGGAATGAGTGCATTCTGATTGTTCAGATACTCTATGAGCCTTGGCATATCGTTGATAGGGTGGAAGCCTAAGCGGTGCATACCAGTATCAAGTTTGATATGGATAGGGTAACCTGTGATACCCTCTTTCCTGGCTGCATGACGAAGTGCATCGAGAAGTCGGAATGAATATACCTCAGGCTCAAGTTCATAGTCGAACATGGTCTTGAATGCCGTCATTTCAGGATTCATGATCATGATGTTTGCCGTGATGCCCGCCCTTCTGAGTTCTACACCCTCGTCGGCAACGGCAACGGCAAGATAATCCACACGATGATCCTGTAATGTCTTCGCAATCTCCACAGCACCAGCACCATAGCCGTCAGCCTTAATCATGCAGACGAGCTTTGTCTCTGGCTTCATGAATGATCGGTAGTGGTTAAGGTTGTCCACAAGGGCATTGAGATTAACCTCAAGCGTGGTTTCGTGAACCTTCTCCACAAGCAGGTCGGTGATACGGTCAAAACCGAAACTGCGTGCTCCCTTAATGAGGATAACCTCATCGTGAAGAGATGAGAATACCGAACTTGAAATAAATTCCTCGGTGGTCTTGAAGAATGACTTATCTTCTATCTTTATGACATCGGCACATTCTTTCAGAGCCTTGCCAATGCCAATGAATTTCTCCACGCCACGGTTAACGACGAGTTCTGATACCTCTTTGTAGAGTTCCGTATCATTAACTCCAGACTGGTATATGTCGCTGAGAATCAACGTGCGTTTACGTCCCTTGTGGTCTGGACGGCGCTGCATGAAGTCGAGTGCGATGTCTAAGGAAGCAAGGTCGGAGTTATAAGAGTCGTTGATTAGCGTGCAACCCCTCTGTCCGTCCTTTACCTCAAGTCGCATGGCAACAGGTTCAAGGGTAAGCATACGCTCTTCCAATTGGGCTGGTGTGATGCCAAGATGAAGGGCAACGACGGCTGCAGCTATTGAATCCTCTACGAAAGCTTCGCTGATGAATGGGATGGTGAAATCCCCTTCTATTGGTGATTCACATTCATTATATAAATAATGTATGCGAGTGCAAGTGTCTTTTTGTTCTACATTATCGATAAAAAATGCAGCAGATGAATCTGTGAACGACCATCCAAGTTTCTTGCCCTTGAACTCGCTTCTCCTCAGTTCGCGGAATACAATATCATTATCCTGTGGATATACCAATACCTCACAGTCGCTGAAAAGCAGGAATTTCTCACGACATTTCTCTTCGAGCGTGTGGAAATTCTCCTGGTGAGCCTGTCCTAATGTGGTGAAAACACCAATGGTTGGCTGTATGATGTCTGCAAGGCGTTGCATCTCACCCATCTGACTGATACCAGCCTCGAAGATGCCAACCGCACTTCTCTCGTGGAGTTTCCAAACGGAAAGCGGAACACCGATCTGTGAGTTGTATGATCGTGGAGAGCGTGTAACGTGCATTGAAGGCATGAGCAACTGATAAAGCCATTCCTTAACTACGGTCTTGCCGTTGCTGCCTGTGATACCTACGATAGGAATATCAAACTCGTCACGATGACGCTCTGCGAGTCTCTGGAGGGCTGCAAGGGTAGAAGGAACTGCAAGGAAATTAGTGTCTGCCCATTCCTCGTCTGTCGGGATAGGGTAGGAGTTACCTACCACAAAGTTCCTTACGCCTCTGCGATGTAGGTCATCTATATAGTTGTGACCATCATTACGCTCTGATTGGAGGGCGAAGAAAAGTGTCTCTTCCGGAAAAGACAAAGAACGGCTATCGGTAAGGAGGAAAGCGATGTTGCTGTCTTTCTCGCCATAGCGACGCGCGCCTATAAGCGTGGTGATTTTCTCTATACTATATACCATTGTGCAATTAAAATTAAAAATTAAAAAGTAAAAAATAAAAAGTATGGGTAGCCTTGAAGGGCTAATTTTACTTCTTCCTTTTACTTTTTGTTTAACGTGAGTTCGACGAAATAGCTCTGAAAGAGCGACATCTAAAAGGGTAGTACGAAAGTGCTACCTATGATGATGCTTTTTTTAGTGAGCGCCGTAGGTGCGACATCTAATAAATACAATAGGTGTCGGTCCTTCAGACCTCATTCCCTAAAAATGTCTATATAACGGCGCTTACGCACCGCCCTTTTAGGTGTCGCACCTTCGGTGCTCATTTTCGGCGAGCTGACGTTATTTATTATGCAACGTGCAAAGCATCCTCGCACGGTCTGTGATTTTGCGAGTGCAAAGTTAGAGAAAAAAAATGAAACAGCAAAAAAGAAAGGTCAAAAAGTGGGGGAGGGGTATAGAATGAATAAAGGTGAGGGGATTTACTTTGTCATCAGCTTGATCTTTGCCGATTTCATTCCTTCACATTCTGCTGTCAGAGTGACTTGTGAAGGTGTTAGGCCTGAGCGAAGGATGGCGAGGCATGATCCGTTGAAGAGTGCCTGTTGATCGGTAACGGCAAGTTCCGAGGAACTGATGTTGCCATTACTCATGGCTGCTATTGTTGCATCACCTGTGATCTTTACCTTTACCTCTCCGGGAGCAGTTGCCACACGATGACCTTTACTGTCGAGGGCTATGATGCGGAGGTGTTGAAGATCAATTCCGTCAGCCTTCCAGTCGGGATTATCGCTCTCTATGACGAGCTTGACAGGCTTGCCAGTTGTCTCTATGCGATGACGAGCAACTATCTTGCCGTCAGTTCTCGCGATGGCCTCGCAATAGCCATCCTGATATTCAATATCCTTCCAGCGAATCTGATTTCTCATCTTTGCGCTCTTGCGGTCGTTTTTCTTCGTGCCATAGCTCTTGCCATTCACGATAAGCTCCACCTCGTCGGCATTGGTGTAGGTGGTAATGGCAAGTTTCTTCCCAGAAGTGCGATTCCAATGGTCGCTCATTCCGTCGTTGCCTGTCTGAATGCCGTTCCACATCGCATCTTCCTTAGTATCAGTAACGGCGATATGCACAAGAGGCTCGTCGTCCTTGAAGAACGATTTCATGTAGTATGCCTTTGGCTTTGGCTCAAGTGAGAGGTCGAAAACGCCTTGCGCCCAACCCTTCTTTGGCCATCCCTGACTCTCGCCAAGATAGTCAATGGCACCCCAATAGGCAAGTCCGATTACCTTGTCAAGATTCATAGCAAAATAGTTCTCGCCCATAGCCGCTACTGATGCCTCTGACTGATAGAAGGTCATCCAAGGGAATCTCTTGCCGTCACCAGGGAAATACATATAGCGATAGTTATATGACTGGAAATCAGTAACCATAGCGAGGTCGCAAGGTAGTGAATCTGTTTCCCAGTTGCGATAGCGAGGGTGCATAGCTACTGTTACCTTTCGTGAGTCGTCATAGCGTTGAAGGAGAGTTTTTTGCAACTTGAACTGAGTAACGCCAAAGTCGTTGAATGGCATATCGTTATACGATTGCAGTTCGTTGCCCAAAGACCATGCCACCACGCAAGGGTGGTTTCTGTCTCGGGTTACAAACTCCTTGACGTGCGTTTGCCAGATGTCATTATAGTGAGAACGACCTCCGCCAACATATTGGTCATTCCACTTGTCGTAAAGCTCGTCAAGCACGAGAATGCCGTGCTTATCACAAAGGTCAAGGAATGATTTTGAATATGGATTATGAGAGGTTCGGATATGATTCATACCGAACGACTTCATCAACTCTATACGCTTCTCCATTGCACGAGGATATGCTGCCGCACCAAGAGCACCAAGGCTATGGTGGTTGGCATAACCCTTTAGAAGAACCTTTTTGCCGTTAAGACGAAGACCGAAATCAGGCCCTATCTCAACCGTCCTTATTCCGAAAGTCTCGGTTATCTCGTCGGCTATAGTTCCGTCTTCCCTAAGAAGCTGAACCTTTGCCGTATAGAGGTTAGGGTGTTCGCAATCCCAAAGTTGTGGATTAGGTATCGTGATGGTCGGAATCCTTAGCTCCTGACCATATTTATAATTCCTTACACGCTTTATCTCGTACTTATCATTCTTGATCTCAGAACCGTCAGGAGCAAGGATTCTAACCTGCATAGTAACAGTAGGTTGCTTGGTGTTACATTGCACGTTAGCCGTGATGTTCACCTCGCGGTTATCCTTCGTGGTAATATAGAGAGGATGACGATGGAAGTATATCTGGGCATCGGTATAGATGATATGCACGTCACGGAAAAGTCCGCCACCTGTGTACCAACGAGAGTGGTTTGGTTTGCCTGTGTCGCAATGTACGGCTATGGTATTTGGCTCTCCAAACTTCAAGAATTTGGTGACATCAACCTCGAAACCTACATAACCATAATCCGTACCTCCCACCTTATTCCCGTTGAGATACACATCTCCCATGTACATTATTCCCTCGAAATCGAGTAGGGCACGACGACCTTTATCCTCGGCTTTTGGGGCGAAAGAGCGGACATACCATCCTTCGCCCATTTCCTTAAAACCACGGGCAGATAGTCGGCTGCGGATATTGGCTCCTGCATCGCTATTGTCTGCTTTCTCGTCTGCTGCTGGAGCTACCCAAGGCTGCTCTATCTGGAAATCGTGCGGCACGTTAACCGTTCTCCATCCCTCTGCTTCTGCCTGTGAAACGGTAATAGCTGAAGAGGCTGTGCCAAGATGAAACAGCCACCCACGGTTAAGGCTAATCACCTCTCGCGGATTTCCGTTTGCTGAGAAGGTAGAAAGTGAGCACAAGAAAAATAATGTGCTCACCAACAACAGATTTATATGGAAATGCGGTTTCATTAGGACAATATTCCGCTTGCGCGGAGGTTTTAGAAAGTAAATTGGAAGTAAATTAATTCAGTAAATTTAAACAGTAAATTAATCTAATGGGAAATTATATGTTTTTGCTTTGCACAGCAACATTAATTATCACAAATGACACATTAATATCGCATTAATTTTTATCCGTTTCCATTTTAATTTCCTGTGGCTGATGCCACTCTTTAATTTACTGGTTATAATTTTCTGATAATTTACTTTCCAAATGAAATTTCATTTATTTAGGTAGCATCTTACTATACTCCATAGCTCCCATAAGGAAGAGACCGAGGGCATAGTCATCGAAGTCTGGCTCACGATTGTAATCTATTGGCTGTGAGGATGCTGGACGGTCGCCAGAGCCTTGCACGTAGCCAATGAAACCATCCTTGTGAATGCTTGACTTGAGGGCTTTCCATGCCTTGTTTATGGCTGGCTGATACACTTTCTTGTTAAGCACACCCTTGTTTACTCCCCATGAAAGACCGTAGAAGAACTGGGCTGTGCCGGTAAACTCTGGACCTGCAAAATCCTGTGAGGCAAGACTCGGATTCCAAAAGCCGTCCTCACGCTGAAGCTGTATAAGAGCCTTTGCCATCTGTTTGTAGTCGGCAAGCAATTGGGTGTAATACTTGTCGGTTGGCTGCAGATAGTTCATCACACGGCAGAGGGCTGAGAATACCCAGCCGTTGCCACGACTCCAGTAGCAGTTCTTACCATCCGACTCCTTGTATGGAGCTATGAAATTCTTGTCGCGCCACCAAAGTCCTTCTTCCTTATTGAATAATCCTGTACCACCGCATGAGTCGCGCGTCCAGATGTATGACTTCATCGCGAAATTGACATATTTGCGATTGCCTGTCGCTACTGTCATCATGGTATATGCCGGCATAGCCATGTGGATAGCGTCAATCCATGTCCATGCGTTGTGGCGGTCGGCTGAAATCTGATTGTTGAACATCTTTTGTACGCCCTTGTATCTGATGTCCTTTCCGTCGATGAAGTATTTTTGACAATACACCTGCCCACAACATTGGTAGTCGGCATCCACGGAGTTATAGGCTTTTTTGTAAGGCTCCCAACTGTGGAAGTTGCCCCATTTGTCAAGATATGCCATATAGCGAGGCTGTGGATCTTGATCGTAAAGGGCGAGAAGCCCCATATAATATACTGAGCGTGTCCAAAGATTGCTTGCACGATCTATCTTGAAAATGGTAGGAGCGGTAGGATCCTTCCATTTATTCATGAAATAATCGTTAGCCCTACGAGCCAAGTCGAGGACTTCCTGCTTTGTCTGAGCTGATGCGCTCAAAGACATTATGGAAAATAAGAGAATAAATAGCTTTTTCATAAAGGGAATATGGACGGTGGCCTCTCCCCCCGCCCTCCCCCGTATGGAGGGGGCCGATTCGCGGATGGGGTTTCAGCCCTTTATATTGTTTGATTATTCTTTGACGAATATCTATCGTCTTCAGGATTTAACGAACCACTTCCGCCTTCCAGCTCCCTCCCTACGGGGGAGGGCGGGGGGAGAGGCCTCGGTCTTCTTAGTAGCTCGCCGAGCACTTTATTCCAACCTCTTCCACTCTTGCCTTGATAGCGTCGAGTGTCTCGTGGGAGGCTTTCTTGAGGTCGTGGTCGGGAGTTTCGCGGTCGATAGTGTAGATCATCACCATCTCTGGAGATATTGCCTTAACCGCTTCAAGCCAAGGGACAACGAACTCATCGTCTGTGTTGTCAACGCTCTTGCCTTGTGTCGTGCCAGTCATGAACATGGTCTGAATGATGCAATGACCATTGAACTTCTTCATGTTCTCTATCACGTTCCTCACATCATACGAGGGTTGGGTAGGGCGATCAACGAGTTTGATATACTCTGGATTTATCGTGTCAAGTTTCAAGATGTTGTTATCAACCATCATCAGAGCCTTGCGAACCTCCTCCTTGCCTATCATCGTGGCATTGCTCAGAACTGATACCTTTGCATTAGGGAAATGCTTGTCGCGAATCCTTATCGTGTCTTCTATGATATGAAGGAAATCAGGATGTGCGGTAGGTTCTCCGTTGCCCGCAAAGGTCAGTACGTCTGGCGTAACGCCCTCCTTCTTCATCTCCAAAAGCTTATTCTCAAGAGCCTCTGCTACTGCCTGACGCGAAGGTCGGGGAGTGTGAGGGCGGAAATCCGCGTTGAATCCACATTCGCAATACACACAGTCGAATGTGCAGCTCTTGCCGTCACCTGGTTGTAGGTTGACGCCAAGCGAGACGCCAAGGCGTCGGCTGTGGATTGGTCCAAAGATGGGAGATGGATAGATTATTGTGCTCATTGTTTCGATTCTTTTTAATAGATGTAAATACACTAATGTGTATGTTTTTTGTTTATGTTTGCAAAAGTAATGAAAAAAAATGTAAAATGCAAATAATTTGGCAGAAAATCTGAGAATTTCCCAATATTCCCATTTTTCGCCTCTCCACATATAGTTTTCCTTGCCGTTGTGATACCGCAAAAATAAGGCTCTTCCTCCTATGTTGCTCCATCGCTGCTCCATCGCTTGTCCATCGCTGCTCCATCGTTTCGATGGACTAACGATGGAGTAACGATGGAGTAACGATGGAGTATCTTCGGACTTAGAAGGGATTTGCTTGGGAGGTACAACGGCTTTGCTTTAATAACAAATTTTAGATTTAGGGAGTTCACGACAATACTATTTGTAAATATTTTTCAATTCTTCGTCATATAGCATTTTGCCTTGTTTTGTTCTCTTGTCATAGACATAGGCGCTACTTACATATTTGTAAATGTCATATATCGCGAATAATGTGTCCGTGATTAATGTTACTTGGTAATTTACAGATGCAGAAGTATAGCCGTCTTCTTCTAAGGGACAACCGTAACAATTAGGCTGATATAACACCGTTTCTTCCATGTGGAGCTTGTAGTTTTGGGGTAAAGTAGTATGAAAGTCTTTTATCAGATTCGTGACATAATCGAGATTGTGCTTTTGGGAAGTGGAATTGAGAATGGTCATTTTGCCATTCTTTACTTCGGCATTAACTAAAATCCTTACATTCAGCTCTTCATATTGCTCAAGGTCGTAGTTATATGTCAGCGAATATTGGTCTGTGATTGTTGGTATAGTATCATTCAACCATTCGTTGAATTCTTTATATGCCTGTGTTCCTGCCTTTTTGTCTTCTTCTTGTGCAAAGATATTTTGACAGATAAGCAGGAATGCAAATATAATATACTTGTTCATTAGTTTCTGAAAATTTTGATTGTAAATGTTTTTTTCCCTTTTGACAAAAGTAAATAAAATTCCCGACAATACTATTTGTAGATTTTTTTCAATTTTTTGCCATATATTGTTTTGCCTTGTTTGGTTCTCTTGTCATAAACATAGGCATCATCAATATATCTGTAGAATTCATATATTGCGAATAGTTTGTCTGTGGTTAATGTTACTTGGTGACTTGTCGTTGCCCACATATAAGGACTGTTGGGTAGCCAACTCTGGTGGTAAAGCACATTTTCTTCAATATGAAGTTTGTAGTTTTTGGGTAAAGCGGTATGAAATTCCTCTAATTGCCATATGACAAACTCAAGTTCGCCGTCGTCTTGTGAAGTGGAATTGAGAATTTTCATTTTCCCATTATTTACTTCTGCATTAATTATAATCTTAACATTAAGGTCTGCGTATGCACTATCTTCTATATTTGTCAGCGAATACTGATCTGTTATTGTTGGTATAGTATCGTGCACCCATTCCATAAAT
>CACYXI010000027.1 GCA_902778265.1 uncultured Bacteroidales bacterium
GCTGCAAAGGTAACACTTTTCTGCGACATACGATACGTTGTACTAAGATATTTTGGTTAGTCAACGTGGAGCTATCCACGGACAATCTCCCCTGCGCCGGAATTTCACCAAGTTCCTCATTTCACGTGATGGCAAGATATTACGTCGCTATGAGCCTAAAGACAATATAAGCGACATAGAGGTTGATATCCAGACAGAAATGAATCCTGTGCTGAGTAATATCATGGCGCGTCGCTCTATCCGTAACTATCTTGACAAGTCTGTGGAGCATGAAAAGCTGGAAATGATAGTACGTGCCGGTATTAATGCCCCGAGTGGTATAAACCGTCAGCCGTGGATAATTCGCGTGGTGGAAGACCAAAAACTTATTGCCGATGTAACGGAGGTTTTCAAACAGGAGAATGCAGAGCAAGTGAAGCGTGACAAGAATTTTAAGAATATGTTCCGTAACGCTCCTAATATCATTTGCGTCTGCACACCTGCCAATGGTGGTGGCGAACTGGATGCTGGGTTGTTTGGCGAGAACATAATGCTTGCAGCACAGTCTATGGGACTTGGCACCTGTTGCCTTGGTGGTCCTGTACGCTTCCTAACATCCAACGAAAAGTGCAAGTTCTTCCTTGATCGCCTTGATATCCCTGCAGACTACAAACTGAACTATATCATCGCTATCGGCTACCCAAATGAACAGCCAGATGCCAAACCACGTGATGCTTCAAAGGTGAAGTTTATTAAGTAACTCAAGTTTCGCAAACTCAACTTCTTAGGTTATTAGGTTTTAAGGTTATATGGTTATAAGGTCTGCATCGCAAATACGCATTGTTCACAAGCTCACCAAGCTAAAGCAAGTCCAACCTGAAAACCTTAAACCCATAAACCTTAATACCTGCTTCACTCCTTAATTCTAAAATATCTCAACAAAGCCTTGTAGTTATCTTGAGCGGCAAGACATGTATCACGCAGATACTCAGGAATTGTAGGCCATTGCTGAAGACCTCTGTAATAGAAGCGTCTAAGTTCCTCTGTGATAATAAATGGAACAATACTGTTAGCAAGACATTCCTTGAACATCACAAGTCTTCCTACCCTGCCATTACCATCCTGAAATGGGTGTATAGCCTCAAATCGTTGGTGGAAATCCAGAATATCGTCAAGCGACTTTGATTTCTTACCGTTATATTCCTTTAATTTCTCTGGTTCACAAGTCTCCATCCCTCCTACCTCATTAGGCATCAGCTTATACTCACCCACGCGAAACCAATCCTTCTGGGCATCATGAGTACCAGATTTCAACATAAGGTGTAATTCTTTGATATACCCTTCTGTAAGCCTATCTGTAGCATGATCAATAATACTATCTATGCAACGGAAGTGATTCACAGTCTCAACAATATCATCCACACGCACACTCACATCCGTAATACCAATGGTATTTGTCTCGAAAATATGTCGAGTCTGCTCATGAGAAAGTTTACTACCCTCCATGTGATTGGAGTTGTACGTAAGGTCAATCTGCGTGCGATGATATATCCCACCCTTCAACCTCATTTCTTTCTGTTCACGAAGTACTTTCAGCAATGGCATAATATGCTTTTCCTTGCCACCTTTTTGTACAACTGCATCCTCTGGAATGTTCCATGTCTTACCCGTCAGAAAAGCACCTTCAAGCTTTCCTTGACTACAATAATTTCGCACTTTAAGTGAAAATATGATGCAAATGTAGCAATTTTTTCCGATATCGGCAAGTTTTTGGGACAAAACGAGAGAAAAAATAGAAAAAACAACCTGTACGGTTGAAATATTAATGTTTCAATTAATGTCCTAATTAACGTCCAAATTAATGTGTTATAAAAAATGCCGTAAGGCGAAACATTTATTAGGACACTAATTAACGTGAATTCGACGAATTTTTCATTTCGACAGATTTACATTAAAAAAGAATAAGGGAAACGGATTAATTTCTTAATCGTACATGTTGAAAAATCACATTGTAAAAACAAAATTTGGCGATTACGATTATTATGAGTACCTTTGCAACGTATGTCAAAACGCATCTTATATATTATCGCTATTATCTTTCTGATATTGATTGGTCTATCATCAAGAAAGATATCAATGATTCCGGAGGAAACAGGTGATGGGCTTTGGGCAATGGCATTGTTCTACTTTCTGCGGTTTCTCTTTATCAATCAGAAAATTGAACGAATTGCTATTGTCACGCTTGCCATCTCGTTTGTCGTAGAATTCTCACAACTTATAAGATGGGATTGGCTGGTAGCTTTCCGCTCAACATTTATTGGGCACATGCTATTGGGGCAAGGCTTCGTATGGTGGGATCTACTGGCTTATATCATAGGTGTGTTGCTGGCATATCTTATTGCACGACTATCAGAGGTTGTTAGGTCATAAGATCATAACGCGAAAAACGTTCGACTAAAGACCTCCAAACCTCATAACCTTTAAACCTCCAAACCTACAAAAAACTATGGCTTGTACAACAGACTACATTGATTTCATTTGCTCGCAACTTGAAGGTGTGGGCGTTATTCGGTCAAAGAAGATGTTCGGCGACTGGATGATTTATATCGACGAGAAGCCTATCATCTTAGCGTGTGATAATATCTGTTATGTCAAGAAACTTCCTGAGATAGCAGACCTGATGTCAGATGCCAGCACAGGTTTCCCTTACGATGGTGCAAAGGAGCATTACATCCTTGATATTGAGCATCGTAGTGAGGCTATCAAAGTCATCCAAATATTATTGCCTTTGATACCTTATCCTAAGAAAAGGAAGAAATAAGTAAACCAAAAACTCTGTTTCTCCGTGCTTTCGCATTTGGAGAAACAGAGCGACTTGGGTATTACATTAAGCCTACACTATAAGATAGACTTTTACTTGAAATATCCGTTACCGAAATAACTGTAATGATTGTTGTCAGGATTGATAACAATCTGCTCTACAGTAATTTCCGGATCTATCATGATTAGTTTTATGGTATGCTTACCTGGAGCTATATCGAAATTGACTGATAGCCAGCGGATATTATCAAAGATCTCATCACGACGGGGCATCTTACGGCCTTTATTCCATCCGCTCAATAGGAGTTTTTCTGCCTTTGGCAATGGTTTCAACACCTTGGAGACAGCAAGATTCTTGGGGGTGTATTCGCCAAACACATCGTGAAGCCATTGTCGGGCATCAACTACCTGCATTGGCTGATCGTCAATCTTAACGCCAATACGCAGTCCTCGCTCTGGATAGATATCCTGAACAGGAAGAATGCCTATCGCAATCTGATTTGTCTTCATATCCACTTCGTAACAGAGTGAGGCATTCCCTTCATTCTCAATGCTTTCTGCCATTACATTGCTTGAACCCATACATCCCTTACCACGACCAAGATCAGGAAGGAAAATCCAACTTGCCTGTTGGGTGTCGGTCTTACTGCTGTATTTATAGGCAGGAATACAATACTCGTCAGATGTTTCAGCTGTTGGATAATCCATCTTTCCGAGATTAAGGGCGAGAGGGTTCACATTCTTCTCAGGAATAGACCATTTGGTATAGCCGATATGATTATCGAGCATTATGCCATTCCATTTACCACCAGCAAGTTGGGTGTTATAGTAGTCGGTGAGCTGCCTGTCCTTTTTCATCAAAGCCTCTATGGCAAGAGAATCGCCAAGAGTAGCATAGTTATAGATATGAGCCACACCTGCACTTCCCATTACAGGATAATAAACAAGCTGATAATAAGCATCTTGCATGGAAGCAGGCAACTCGGCTTTCAGATTCTCACAACGAGTTACAAGTGTTTGCCACAGATAGCTCATGTGTAGCATCTCCTCTTTGTTGAAGATGCCAGGATATTGCACTTCTGGCTTTCTCAGAAGGTTATACTTGCTGTATTTCGCGATGATATCGGCAATTTCGGCAGAATACTTCCTACCAAAGATACTTGCAGCAAAATCCTCAAGATATTTAGCCTCATCACCTGGCTTTATAGCATCAGGATTCCAGGCATACCTCATGATGAAATCAATAGGCACTTCCTTTGGTTTCAAGTCACCCACATTGATAATCCAGATTCTATCTATGCCCGATTGATAGGCAATATTGAGTTGCTCACGTAATTTTGGTATCGTGGTGGTGTTTACCCATCGGTCATTCCAAGGACCACCATTCATATCAATGTGATAGTAAAGTCCGAGACCTCCCTTGCGCTTACGCTCGAAGACGGAAACCTGCATCATAGTATCTCTGTACCTCGGTAAAGATAGCCCAAAGCTGCGGAACATCACTTGCCTTCTTACCCATCACCTTGCTTATGATACGACGCTGGTTTTTGATGACACTTTCGAGAGTATTCATATTGTCTGCATCATTGCCGCTACCCATTGCCACATCGCCATCACCACGCATACCGATCGTGATGATATTCTCGTAATTCTTGGCATGCTCAATGCCTTCGGTAAAGAATTTGTCAAGGTTGGCTGGATTCTTGGAGTAGTCCCAAGGGCCTATCTCATTACGACGTGATGTGTATTCCTTATGGGCACGCATCATAGGTTCATGGTGTGAAGTTCCCATAACAATGCCCATTTCATCGGCAAGTCGTGGCGATTCAGGATCGTCTTCATTGAAAGCTGTTGCCCACATAGCAGGCCAGAAATAGTTAGCCTTCAGGCGCAACAATAGTTCAAAGATATGTTCGTATGCCTTTGCATTAACTCCTCCGAAATGATTGTTGCACCAAGTGCCAAACGAAGGCCATTCGTCGTTGATGAATATACCGCGATACTTCACCTTTGGTGATGGCTGTATGAAGCATCCGCCATCATAGTAAAGCATGTCTCTATGCACTACGGGGGCATCTGCCATCCAATACCACGGAGACACTCCTATACGTTCAGAAATATCGTAAATGCCGTAGATAGTACCACGCTTGTCACTTCCTGCAATAACAAGATTTCCATCCACAATATCGATGATGTACGATTCCCATTGCCCTTTTACTTTGCGTACATCGAGCTTCTTCTGCTTTATTATACTGTCGATGATTCTGCTTTTGCCTATTGTACCGACAATAATGCTCTTCGGCTGCTTCATCCATGGTGAGTCAGATGACTGTAGGCTTACCTGGGATGAGAATCCAGTTACCTTACGTACATCGTCACCCAGATCATGAGCGGCACGGATAACTCCCTTCCAGTCGTTTTCATCCACAATAATGCCTGCCGTTATGCCTTTGTTGGCTATGCAGAAACGTTCTGTCTGCGCCTTTCCACTCAAGGATAATACTACTGCTATCAGAAGTATAAAAAACTTTGTCCTAATACTCATACATCTTTATTCTAAATGCCTTTACTTCTCCGTTGCGGATAACGGGACCACCTAATGTAGTCTCATCACCATTAAGTCGGTGCAGCATTTCGCGACCTTCACTGGTAAATGTTATCTCATCAACCGACTCATAACCTATATGTACTCCATTCTTAGCAGATAGTATGCTAACCATCAGATTGCCAATGCCACCTGCTATTAGAAACTGGTTGTCACTTTCCTGTATCACTAGCACACCAGCAACATTCCTGTCGGTCATCTTTACCTGCTCTCCTGCAACACCAACAAGTGCCTGTGCCTGACTTGTACTGTAAGGTGATACGGCTACTATGTAGCGCCCCATCCGGATACTGTCAGTCTTACGGGTATCACCGTCGAGCAACAAGCCATTGATGCGGTGCTCACGTCTATACTTCACGATATATGGTGTAAGGTGTCTGAGCAATTTATAGGCTTTGTCGTAGGCATGATCTTGCGGGTCGGCACTGTTCATGATACCTCCACCATCAATGCCGAAAGGCGAGTAACAGAGAGTCTGATAACGTCCAAAGGCATAGAAGGCTCGCGCAGCACCATCAGATGAGCAACGTGTCTCTGGCAATATTACAGGATTGTCTGCCATATCATAACGCTCCATAACCCAGTCGAACAGTTCTGTAGAATATATGTCAGGACACAATAGGTCTATATCAGGAGCTGCCGCCCGCCATATATCAGTTAAATGGGGATGTGGACCTCCTGATGGATATTTACCAGGCTCCTTGAAATCACCTTTTATCCACGCATTGACGAAAAGGGGTAACGGATAAATGGTTTTTGCCATTTTAGCAAGCGACTCCATATATGAGGCATAGTTCCATGTATTGAACAACTCCTCTGTGAAATATGGAAACTGCCACTTCCATCGTTCACTTTCAACAATGTTGTCGTGCTTCACTTCAAGTGGATTATCCTTGTCGCTGCATCCGAATACCTCTTCCCATGAGCCTTTGCTACGACATCCCTGCTTTTCCCAAGCCGTAAGTAATGCTGGTTGCAACTGCTTTTTGTGAGTCTTCATATAGTTGATAAGCTCTTCAGGAACCTGCTCCCTAAAATGTTTATTTGCCAAAGGTGAATAGTCACGCATAGCACGGTTGGGACCTCCTGCCCAACTTGATGCAGCATCAAGCGTACCTACTTCGTTTTCTATCTGAACAGCAATTACCGTATGTGCTATGCTATCCTCATGCCTTACATATTTCATTAACTCTCCAAAGGCTCGCGTATCAGCCTCCATAGCATTCTTGCCCAATGCCGATAATGCAGCTATAGGCTCTCCATCCTTGAAGTGAGCCAATGGGAAACGCTTTGTGTCGTGTTTCACCCAACCAGGTACATAACTTGACATGCCATTCTTCCATGAACCAAACCATAGTAGTACTAATCGGAGATTAGACTCACGAGCACCACGTATCATTTCTCCAACAAGCGAGAAGTCGAATTTTCCCTCTTCTGGTTCTACTAATTCCCATGATACTGCAGCTATAACCGTATTCAGGTTCTTTTTTGCCATACGTTGCCAGATGTCTGCCATATAATGACTGCTGCCTGTAGATGAGTTATGCAGTTCTCCTGCCAACATAAGATATGGCTCCCCATCTACAGTCATCTGCCATGTGCCATGCTTTTTCTCCACCTTGGGCAACTGTTGTGCCATTAATGAGGATGTCGTAAATACAGTCAGCGCAATATATAACGCAATTTTCCAAATGTAATAATTCTTCATATTTCCTTTATTTTTTTACTTCATATTCAAACCAGTCTATATCAACATATCCTTTATCGTTTTCACTATTACTCTGCGCAAATAGTCCGAGCATTACTCCGGTGAAACCGCCATTTGTCTCCGTACTTAGGTATCGGTATTCCATCTTGGCAAGCGTAGTGTAGCTTGCGCCGTCAGTAGATGCCATCATATAATAGTAGTCTTTGTCAGAGGTTATACGCAGATAGGCATAGTTTCCATTCAAGGTTATCTGATTGTTTTCGCTATGACTGGTCTGACCAAGACGCACGTTTGACCTTATGATAATCTTCTCGTCTTTCCTCTCTGCCACCACATCATAGTGGCTCAGCGGAGTGGCATAGGCTGTGATGCCCACTTGCATTCCTTCCGTAAGATGTGTGAGGTCTGCCTTTGCCGTTGCAGAAAAAGACAGTTCTGTCTGCCTACGTGCAACAAAGGTAGGTGAAGCCGTTTCGCTTAGGTCTATGGTGCTGGGATAGAGACGCAGAAAACCCTTATGCGCCGTGAGTGAGTATTTTGTATAATCCGGGTTACAAAGACTCATCCAGCCCATAGGCAAGCCCAAGGAATGATAGCTGTCTTTGGGAGCATGTCGTTCCGCATAGTTAAATTCTTCCTTTACAGGGTCTTCTGCCAAAGGCACTAACGGCAAGGTTTTACATTTCATCTCTACTTGCAATGTGCCGTCATTATTCACTACAGGCCAACCGTTTTTCTCCCATTCCACCGGTGCAAGCATTGTCTCACGCCCCATAACATGCTGCAAGTATCCACTTGTTCTGTAGCCTAAGCATATCATCCACCATGAAGAGTCAGGAGCCTGAACAAGATCTGCGTGTCCGAGTCCCTGAATAGGACTGTTCTGCATCTTCATATTGAAGTGTGAGAGGATAGGATTTGAGGGGTTAGACTCATAAGGACCGAACAGGTTTTTACTACGCAGAATATTGACATGATGCCCATGCTCAGTACCACCCTCTGCAAGTAGCAGATAGTAGTAGTCGTCTTTTTTATAGATATGTGGTCCTTCCGGGTAACGCCCTCCAAGACCAACTCCCAGATGATGTATGTCACCCAATTTCTTGCCTGTGTTCACATCAATCTCACATATCTTGATATCGCCCTCTTTCCATAGGAAATAGCATTTGCCTTCATCAAAGAAAAGCGTAGGATCACAACTTCCGATAGCAAAGTCGATTATTATTGGATCTGACCACTCCCCAGAAGGATTATCTGTCCATACATAGAAATGGCGGCGTGAAGGGAATACCGTTGTCACCATATAATATCGCCCATTGTTATATCTGATAGTAGGGGCATAGATTCCGGAATTACCATCTGTGCCCTTCAAATCCACCTGAGAAGGACGTGTCAGGCAGTTGCCCACCTGCTCCCAGTTCACCAGATCCTTACTATGGAATACTGGCACACCAGGGAAATACTGGAAGGTGCTGTTTACGAGATAGAAATCATCACCCACCCTACATACGCTTGGATCTGCATGGAATCCTGCAAGCACAGGATTCTTGAAGCCCGATGCACCCCTTGTTGTCAAAGGGGAGAGTATGCCTGACAATATCATAATAGCTGTCAGGAGAAAGAAATTACGTTTTTTCATATTGCATTAATAACTTTACACGTTTTAGTTTCTGCAAAGATAGCATCTTCACATGCTATTTTGCAAAAAAACGCGTCTCATATTATTGCAATAATGTTTCAGAAAAAATGCAGAATAGATAACTCACTCTTTGATAGTTATTTACTTCTCTCACGCTCTTTCCATTCATTAGGTGACATTCCATAGAGTTCACGAAACGAATTGATGAAATATGATGTGTGCTTGAAGCCTACCTTCGTGGCTATCTCGCTTACATGAAGGTTTGTTTCGAGCAAGAGTTTCTCTGCCTGCTTCAGTCGGACATTCCTTATGAAGATGCTTGTTGACTGGTTGGTTTTCTCCTTTAGTTTTCGATGTAGGCTAGTTCGGCTTATGCCAACCTCCTCGCATAGTGTTTCTACGGAAAAGTCTGCATCTCCTATGTGGTTGTTGATAACATTCATCAGTCGCTCCATGAGCTTGTCTTCATAGTCTTCTGCTTCAATTGTTTCCAATTTGTCCTCTTGTAGTTGCTTTCCCTGATAGACATTGCGGAGCTGCTGACGAAGCTGTATGAGGTTAGATATTTTCTGGCGTAATATCTTTATGTTGAATGGCTTGGTAATATATGCGTCTGCACCTATGCCCAAACCCTGAAGCGTAGCTTCTTCATCGGCACGTGCAGTAAGCAGAATGACGGGAATATGGGCTAACTGAATGTTCTTCTTCAGTTTTCGGCATAGTGTTATACCATCCATCTGAGGCATGGTTACATCGCTTATTATTGCGTCAGGTTTTTTCTCAAATATGAGTTGCAAGGCTTGCTTGCCGTTTGTCGCCTCATGTATATGGTAGTCGGTGGAAAACTGTTCGCAAAGGTATTTCCTCACCTCGTCATCATCTTCCACGATAACGAGATGCCTTGTGGTGCGCGATTGCTGAAGGTCGGTTGAAACATTGTATTCTGATTCTATGCCAGGAACTGGTCCTATCGGTTCTTCGTCAGTTGCCTGAGCTGCAAGAAGCTGAAGTCTCTGGGCATTATGCAGCATAAGATTGTAGGTCTTTTGTCGCTGTTCGTCAGGATCATTGTCTATGAGCTGGACAAGAGGACTGATAATGAGCGACATAGGAGTACGTATCTTGTGTGATATCAAGGCAAGTGCCTTGACCTTTTCCTTGCTGCGTATCCAGAAATATATCAATGTAGCCATTGCAACGACTATAAGGCACAGCACACTCTTAGCCCATATACTTCCCCACATTCCACTGCATAACGCAGAGAATGACAGCCAGCATCAAGGTTACTGAACGAAATGATATGTCCGCCATCAGGAATGGATATCCACTCACCATTATCGAGTGAATAGCAGTATGTGCATCCAGCGGGACGATCAATCTCTACTGTTGACAGTTCTATGCTGAATGAATTATTCTCGTAGGCTATGCTGAAATTTCGAGAATCTAATATAGAACTGTCAATAATGACCTTCCCTCCAGTAAGTGTCTTTGTATTGATAGCCTCGTTATTGATATATAGAGCGGTGATTCGCGGGTGTAAATTGAAACTTATTTGACTGACGTTTCTTGATGAAAAATACGTTATGCCCTCATTTCCGGCAAACCAAAGCGTACCATCGTCATCCCTGACGACAGCACCTTTTGAGAACTCATTGCCTTGAAGTCCGTCTCTTGCTGAATAGTTAGTGAAGACACTTTCATGCTCATCAAAGCATGAGAGACCAGTGTTTGTGGAAAACCAAATCTTTCCCTCTTCATCCTCAGAGATGGCAAAGACTGTATTTGTCCCCATTCCATCGGATGTGGTATATGTTTTCTGCTTGTTCTTGTCAATAACAGTCAAGCCTTCGGATGTACCAATCCATAATCTTCCTCTTGTATCCTCATATATAGTATATACTATTTTCTTAGGACATAGGTTCTGATGCTTGTTGATATTGTATATGCCGTTGAATGTTCCTACGAGGACATCACCGTTTGACAGTATGCAGATACAGTTTACATAGGGATTCATTCCCTTATAGTCAATATGCCTAATGCTGTGTTTGGTTAGATCATAGCAGTATAAACCATTTCCCATAGTACCAAGCCATACTCTTTGCTGCCGGTCTTCCTTGATGCAAAAGACACGGGGGAAATCGGGGAGTCCCTGAACCTTGTTTGACACGCTATTGACCCGCCTATAGCAAGGATAGCCATACGATCCTATCCAAAGTGCTCCTTCAGAGTCTTCCATCAAGGCGTTTATCATGGGAGGTACCCCTTCTGATATGTGCTGGGACTTATTGCTTTCAAAATAGTACAATCCATCGCCATCTGTTCCTACCCACATACCTCCATTACGGCTCTTCACTATTGATTGCACGCAATGTGAGCCTATAAGATTCTTCTGAGATGTTCTTGAACCGATATAACCGAACATTCTCTTATGCCTTGACATCATCACGATGCCTTTCTGATAGAGTGCTATCCATAGGTTTCCGCTTCTGTCACGCATAAGGTGATGAACTTTCTGAAGCTTTTGCGGAATATTCGGAATATCAAGTGGATAATCGATATATGTGTGCTGAAGTTCATTGAATAGCTTCACACCATCGCCATCAGTACCTAAAAGCAAATGGCTATCGTCATATCGCAATGTGGCACGTATGTTTAGTTTCTCTGTAAACTCATTTGTAATATCTTCTGAGAAGTACGGCTTATCCATTTGCAGAATCTCAATACCGCTTTTCCCCTTTGTCCTTATCTCACACGAAATATCGCCCGTTCCATATAATCTACCATCTTTCTCCAACATCAACCTGTTGATGTTTACCTTCAATGGCTTGCCATTTGGAGTAGTCCCAATAGGTGAAAAGTCATCCGTATCGTGTCTGTATATCTGCATGCCTCTATAAGTACTTACTATCAGATTTCCTTTAGCATCCTCAATGATCGTACTTACATAGTTGCTCGCCAACGAGGTTTCATCTCCTTCTTTATGCTTGTATGAAGTGATCTTAACACCGTCATATTTATTCAGCCCATCCTCTGAGGCAATCCATATCAGTCCATATCTATCTTCATAGATATAGTTTACAAGACTACTTGTCAATCCGTTCTCGGTAGTAAACAACCTATACGTCTGTGCCGTAGCCCCTGTCATCACGAGCCACAGCAAGAGTAATATCAATATTCTTCTTTCTTTCATAGCTGTATAAGGGAGGACGAAGGATGAAGTACAAATTTACTAAAGTAGGTAAGTATTCAAAATGATTATCCGCAATTACGTGACAGGCGGGCTGAAAGCCCAAAAGCATATAGCATAGGGCAACGCCCTATGTAAAAAGCAGTTAGTATATTCGCCCTGTAAGGGCAAAAGCCCTAATAAAAATAAATGCTTTTGCCCCTTCAGGGCGACATTACTAACCTCCATTCACCTAGGGCGATGCCCTAGGCTATTAGCTTTTGCCCCTTCGGGGCGCTATCGGGTGATTACGGATAATCATTTATTCAAATTTTATTCTTGATAATAAAAATATGCATTCACTTAACAATTAAACTACCTTACCTCCAATGAATAGCTTCTCCCTCTGTCTGACTCTATCTTAAGATTACTATTTGCCTCAATAATCGGCTTGATACGACGGATAAGGGTATAGAGGGTATCGTTGGCATCTGGCTTCTTTGGCCAGAGACGATCGCAAATTTCCTGTTTTGTGAGGGTATGGTCGTCTGATTTTAGGAACATCTCCAAGAGAGTGTGCTGCATTGGAGTGAGGTGAATACGCTCACCTGTGGCATTACAGAACCTATCATTATTGAATATAAGTCCGCCGTATACTATGCCCTGCACTATGAGTTCAGGCCTGTGACGACGAACATAAAGGGTACTACCAATAAGCCAAAGCATACCTATAACCACCAATGATGCTGATGCCCGTTGATCTGAAAGCATAAATACAGTGGTAAAATCACAGTTAGCCTCAGCTATGAGTTCTGTCTCCTGATGATTGCCCTTGCGTACCGTCCGCATAGCCAGACAGGCGGTATCTCTAAGCTCTACAATGGTGATATTATTGCGATAGCAACGTATGGTGTCTGCAGATACCACATCGCACGGCATCTGGTACTTGGTAAGTGCCAGAGCATTGTTTACATCCTCAGAGATACGAGTACTTGTAGCTTTATAACTTGTGATAGCAGAGACAACTGCCATAAGCATCACCAAAAGGAATATTGATATAGGTAGTTTCTTCATTGTTTCTGAAGGTTTAAAGGTTTGCTGGTTTTAGGTTTTTAGGTCTTCTGGTCGGATATTTCGAAATTAAGAAATTAATTTTTAATTCTCAATTTTCAATTGGTTTAAGACCTTACAACCCTCTAACCTTATAACCATTTACGTTAGTTTCTGCAAAGATACTGATAATTACCGAATTTCCGCTTATCTGCTTGCACAAAAATGCCGTTCTTTAAGAAACTTTTGCCTTTCTATATATAATATGGTGGTTTTTGTTGAATGAATTGTACAAATTGTTGGATAATTGTGGAAAAATAATTAATTTTGCAAGCTGATAACAAATTCATCGGTTAGAAGGTCTTGAGGTTATATGGTCATAAGGTCTTAAAACAATTAAAAATTAATTTCTTAATTTCAAAATATCCGACCAGAAGACTTAAAAACCTACAAACCTTAAACCTGCAACTTGAGCTATGCGAAAGTTGAATATCTCAATAGAAAAATAGCAAATAATAAATGGTAAATGAATCTCGCAATTCATTCAGCGGTTCGCTGGGCTTTGTACTTGCATCGGCAGGAAGTGCCGTTGGCTTAGGCAATATCTGGCGATTCCCTTATCTCGCAGCACGAGACGGAGGCGGTCTCTTCCTCGTGCTCTACATTCTCCTTGCCGTAACATTCGGATTTACCCTCCTCATCACAGAGGTAGCTATTGGCAGACGTTCCCGTCAGGGACCACTCACCGCCTACCGTTTCTTTCGCAAGGAATGGGCATTCATAGGCTATCTCTCATTCATAGTGCCTTATATCATCTATCCCTACTACTGTGTGATAGGTGGCTGGGTACTGAAATATCTCACTACATACATAGCGGAAAGTGCTGATGCACCCGTAGCCGACGGATATTTCACCGATTTCATCACAGATCAATGGTCGCCTATCATCTATATGGCTCTCTTTGCCGTGATCTGCTTCTACGTGGTGTATCATGGTGTGGAGAAAGGTATCGAACGCTATTCACGCATCATCATGCCTATACTTCTGCTTATGGTGATTGGTATCTGTGCATATTCACTCACAATATCACATACAGACGCCAACGGCGTTACGCGCACAGGACTTCAGGGTGTAGGTGTCTATTTCATCCCTAATTTCGACGGTCTCACCGTGAAGAAATTCCTAATGATAGCACTTGATGCCACAGGACAGCTTTTCTACTCGCTCTCTATCGCTATGGGTATTATGGTGACTTACGGCTCATACATGAAACGTAGCGTAAATCTTGGCAAGGCGGTCGATAGAATCGAGATTTTCGACACTTCCATCGCTATTCTGGCTGGTATGATGATCATCCCTGCCGTCTATGTATTTATGGGTACAGAAGGCATGAGCGCAGGTCCAGGACTTATGTTCGTAGCTCTTCCAAAGGTGTTTGACTCGTTAGGTTCATTTGGCGGTCGTGCCATCGGATTTGTCTTCTTCCTTACCGTCACCTTTGCCGCCCTCACAAGTGCCGTATCGCTATTAGAGGCTATCGTAGCAAGTTTTATGGATAAGTTCGGGTGGAGCAGACGCAAGGCTGTTATCATTATGTCCGCCACAGGTTTTATATGGTCTATCATCGTATGTCTTGGCTATAACGTCTTCTACTTTGAATATACTTTACCTAATGGAGCCAAAGCACAGATTCTTGATGTCTTCGACTATATCAGCAACAATGTGCTTATGCCATTCCTTGCCATCTGCACCTGTATAATGATAGGATGGGTAGTAAAACCCCGTCTCCTCATTGGTGAGATAAGGATGAATGGCTACGAGTTTCATCGCAAGAAACTCTATATCGTGATGCTCAGATACGTCGTCCCTGTACTCCTCACCATCCTATTGGTTTCTTCAACAGGGATATTCTAAGATTGTTTGATTACCAACGCAAAGACACAAAGAAGCAGAGATTATACACCTTTGCATCTTTGTGTCTTTGCGTTTTTGCGTTTTTGTATATAAATTAACGTGAATTTGACGAATTCAAAATGACCTATAAAAGCAACTCCGTTGCTTGGTTTTGGAACAAAAATTCCCGACGATGACCAGAAAATTTGACTCAGAAAATTATAAAATTAAATTTTTTGGAATAAATTTTCTAGTAATTTTGGAGAACTTGCTTTAGCTTGTTGAGCTTTGCGAAAAATTTTTGTTCCGTAAACAGTAGCTTACTGCTAAAACAACTTAGCTTTTAATTCTAAGAATTTACGTTAATTTTAGAGCGTAAGCTCAGAAAAACCTTGAGTTTGTTAGAAATTATACCTGAAAAACTGACCTTTTATGGTATGAAAAAGAAAAAATTTAGACATAAAAAAGAAAAATTTAATAAAATTTTCTTTTCTCTTTTTCTTATTAGTTGGTGTAAAAATCTGTTAAATCCTCGATGAAACCGCAATTTTACAAAATTGCAATTATGCAAAACATTGTTGCAACTTTGTAAAAAATGTTGCATGATCGAAATAGCAAACTTTATGAAACATTTCAATTTGTCAAAATTATCTATTTTTTCTACCTTTGCACTCGGAAATAAGTGTAATTTTTATGAAAGTGACACATTTGATGTCTTAAAAGGGGAAAAACTATACAAGGTCAGATTTAGTTGCGAAACTAAATCTGATTTTTTTATGCCCTT
Organism: uncultured Bacteroidales bacterium; assembly: GCA_902778265.1. Classification (GTDB taxonomy): domain Bacteria; phylum Bacteroidota; class Bacteroidia; order Bacteroidales; family Bacteroidaceae; genus Prevotella. Next base: position 15,645 of record CACYXI010000027.1, read on the forward strand.
ATGAAAGCAAATTGTGTTGGAAAGTAAATTAGGAGTAAATTAAATCAGTAAATTAATGTAGATTGATGAATAGATAAAGATTTAGCAGCAGAGGTGCGTTATAAATTTCTGGAACAAATTTTCTGGTCATCGTCGCTAAATTTCATGAAAGTCCCAAGAGCGTAAACGAAAAAATCCCTATAATCTGTGAAATCTGTGGTCAAGACTAATCTTCGTGTCTTTGCGTCTTAGCGTTTTAAAAGCACAAATTTTCTTGAAAGTCCCAAGCACCGTAAGGTGCGTTTGCGTTTCCTATGTACCTCCCTTGCAAGTCCGTACCAAACTCGATGCAAGTCCCATTTTTCGTCTATTCTATGAAAGGGATTAGAAACGGTTTAGAAGCGAATTACAAGCGAAGGAGAAGCGAACCTGAAACAGAGTCATAACGAAGGCACATCGAAGGCATAAAAGAGTCACGGAGTTAGCACCTATTATTTGCAATGTCGAGATTACAAGTGTGATTTTTTTTAGAATTAAACGACAAACACGTACACACCCATAAAAATGAGGGTATAACAAACAGAGTGTCAGGTAGTTTAGGGGCGTGTACGTGTTTGTCTAACACGTACACAAGTCGTACACAACACGTACACATTTCTTGCACAAAAATAAGACTTTTGTGCAAATTTTCGCTCGTTACGTAAATTTATAGAGCGTGACGACTCATGTACATGTTGTGTACATGTTTGACAAACACGTACACGCTTTTAACTTATTGGTTATCAGTATAATTAGATGCATTTTTAGTGGGTGTGTACGTGTTTAGCGTTTAATTCTAAAAAAAATTTTACTATACGAAAAAGCAAAGAAAAGATTTACAAGCCCTGTATGGACGACATAATTAACATGCAGATCGTAAGTTTCAATGTTCACTATCTGTTAAAAAATCTTTTGACGAGACTATCCTGCAAATTGGGATATTATGAAATAATATGATGGTCGTGAAAGGAAAGTGATTTGTAACTTATTCACAATAAATGTATTATCCGAAATTTCCGATTGATTGGTATGTATATACACTATTTATTGTGAAAACAAACTTTTTTATGCAAGAGTGTGAATATTTTCTATTTTTTTACATTTATTTCGAAATAATTACTTAATTTTGCACCAGATAAAAGGTATGTTATATCATATTGTTCATCAAAATTACACTCAAAGTCAATATTCTTAGGAATAAAAAAAACAAAAAAATATGAAGACAAGTAAGATTTCAAGGTATTTATTGGTACTATTGTGTGCCCTAAGCTCCAATGCAGTTTGGGGACAGAAAACCGTGAGATTATATTTCGAGCGGTACAATAATCATGCAGATGGAGTCCTCCCTGCATTTTCTGTTGACGGTGATATGCCTAATGATGCTACTGTAAGTGCAGATGGATTTGTATGGGCATCTTCCTATCGAGAGACCTCTTTCCGCTTTCCAAATTGCGAGGACAGAGTCTTTGCAAAGAAAAACGCCGACAAAAAGAGCACTCACGCTTCATTGACCTTCACCAATTTCAAGTACGAAGTCAAGAAGATTGAATGGAACAGAATGAATGATATCTTCTCAAATACCATTCTCGATATTTTCAAGACATTTAGCATTTATACCACTACAACCCCTTATACCGGTACTCCGAAAAGCGGTTCAGAGGGTTCATGGCAGATATTTGGTAAGAGTGCAACATTCGGTGTGGCTACTTTCCCTGGAACAAGTGACAACCTTGAATTGAAGGGCTTGTCTTCTCTGGTAATGGAAGAGATGAGTGAAGGTGTGTTTACTTCTAATGCGAAAGAAATCAACGACCGTTGCCGTTTCTTCCTTAAGGCTGGTTCAAAGGAACAGGAGGCAGCAAGAAGAAGTGGTAACCATTTCTTTGCGTTCCAGATCACATACTACGACCCTTCATTGTCTTTCAATGAAAATATGCCAAGTGAGATGGCCATCGGAAATGAAATAGAGATTGACAAGAAAGGCTCTGAACTGTATTCCATAGCTCACGCGGGTGCTTTCAACTTTAAAAAGACCTACGCTACCTCAAATCCAAGAGTAATCACTATCGATGAAAACGGAAAGATGAAGGCCATAGCTACTGGTGATGCAATTATCACTATGACTATTACTGATGGTAATGTTACAGCATCAGCAACCAAGACTGTTTCTGTTCGTGACTTTGACAATTCATTATTCCAATATCATAAGAAATCTGGTAATGAAGATAATCTGTATGTCAGAGAGATGGATCATAATGATGGAGATTATAAGGTTTTAGACAAAACTGCAAATGGATTCAAATTGCTGTCAAGTGATTCAAGAAAATTCAGGGCTGGATTATTACCGTTCAGCTTTAGCGTTGATGCACCAAAATATACAAAAGTAACACCTACATGGAATTTCAATATCAAGTTGTCAAGAAATGACGATGGCATTTGGGATTATTGGTATTCTCATGCAGAACTTCTGTATATTCCAGAAACGGCTGTACTTGATAATGTAAAATTGAACACAACTGATAATTCTGGAAATCTTTCAGAATACAGTTTTTGTAAAACCAAGGGAACAACATCCAAATCTTACAGTAGAGAAATAGATAATTCTAACAATGCAAGCAAAACCACAAACAAACTGCAATTTGCTGCATTGGCTTATACTCGTAATACAACACTTACAGAGCAGCAGGTAGAGACTTCCTTCTCATACACCACAAGCTACGCCTACGTTTACCACTCTACCGTTTCCTTTGCAAAGGATTCAGAAGCATGCCCTTATACAATGCCAACCGCTAAGGCAATCAATTCTGAAACACAGGACAAGCATTTGCCTCGTGTTAATGATGTGCAGGGCTATACATTCCTTGGCTGGAGCACTCAGAAAGGCGGTACCGTAGTATATGAAAACGGTGCAGAGTTTAATCCTTATGATGAGGTTAACGGTGGTGGTAAAGGCCCTGTAACTTTATATCCAGTCTGGGAGCCTAATTCTTATTCTGTGACACTTAACCACAATTATGGTTCTAACGAAGAGGAATTTATAACCGTATATTACAACGAGGATATGCCAACCATAACTCCTCCAACAAGAGAAGGTTATATCTTCAGAGGCTATTATGAAGGTCAGACTTATGACCAGGATAACGACTGGACTGATAAGTACTATAATGCTGATGGTACAAGTGCTAAAAAGTGGGACAAGACCAATAACGCCACACTCTATGCTCATTGGGAAGCAAAGACATACACTCTTAACTTCCACACCTGTGGCGGTAGATTGAGTGATAATGTAGGAATTCGACCAGAAGAGGGGCAATTTGAGACCTTCCCTACATCAGAAAACAATACTAAGGTTAGTGTCAATGTGATGTATAACTCACCTTACGGAGACAGATTCTGGTGCGAGGAGGTGATAACCATCCGTCCGGGATATAAGTTCATGGGCTGGTTCACAAAGGAAACCGGCGGTGAAAAGGTATATTCCGTACAAGATGTGGACTGTTCATTCAATGCAATAGCAGGTACTTTCTGGAGCGAAGAAGGCACTAATGGTAAATGGATAAAGGATCTGCCAGACGGAAAACTCGACCTCTATGCTCAGTATGAGTGCAAGTTTGAGATCGTGGATGATGGTGAGCGAATCAACTTCAAGCCAGGCTATGACATCGCTACAATTGACGTCAACGCTGCTATTGAAGAAGATAACAACGTATATCACGTGGCTCCTATGATCGTCGATATTACCGAATATCCTCACTACATACAGCCTGGTGGTATGGTGAACAGTAAGGGCGAGAAATTCGAGGATGGCGTAGAGGCATTCAACGTGACATTGGATGATGCACGCGACGAGTCAAAGCTCGCTCCTAACGCTCTCGTCTATCTGTCAGACAAGTCTGACCTCTATACTGATGCTAAGAATGTGGTTATGATGAAGAGTGAGCAATGTCTCAACCTTGTAGTTACCGACAGAGCTCCTATCAAGATTCCTTATGCTTTCAAGGCTAACAAGGCTTTATACGAGCGCAACAAGAACTACTCAAGCGAGGATGCTGCCGTAGCACAGGCTGCTAACTCTAAGTGGGGTACTCTCTGCTTGCCTTATCCTATAAAGAACAACAGCAACAACGTGAGGTTCTATAAGCTGGCTGAATTCAGAAACAACTACATGCACTTCACACCTATGGCAGATGCTGTCATCCCTGCCAATACACCGGTTCTCTACAAGCGTATAGAGGGTGAAGGTTCTGATGTTAAGATTGAAGAGGCAGGCGTAGATGTTCCGATGAACACGTCATATTCCACAAATTCTGGCAGTTCATTAGACTCTTGGCAGTTCATTGGTACGCTAACCACTAAGATATTCTGTGGTAAGGACTATGCCAAGGCTCTTCCTGCCGGTGCTGAGAAGATGAACGGCACAAAGGAGATCTACTATTTCAAGCAGGATAAGTTCACTCATCTCAAGAATACGGGTAAGGTGACTATGCTTCCATATCGTGCATACTTCACTACTACGGAGTCTAATGCAAAGGTGGCAGCCTTCTCTCTCATAGCAATTGATGAAGAGGGTGCTACCGACATCACCAACCTCATTGACAATGATGCCGAGGGTGACGGTAAAATCTACGATCTCAACGGTCGCAGAGTGATGCAGCCGGTAAGCGGTCGCCTCTACATTGTAGATGGTAAGAAGAAAGTATATTAAAAAAAGATATTCAATTAAAGATGTATTTTAGGAAAGTTTACAATGCCCCAATAGCAGAGAGATTTGCGATTGAAGAGGATTGTCGTTTGCTCGAGAACTCTTTCAAACAGGAAGAAGGATCAGAAGAGGATTGGGGTGAGGCAAAGCCAATAACAGGTGGCATCACCTTAGAGGACGACAATGAAAATATGAATTCAAGCCAGATATGGCATGATTAACAACCATCAGCGACTATCCCCGATAGTCGCTGATTTCGTTTTTAATGAGTCTTTCATTAGAATTATCATATTTTATTTTATGCCGTATTGGCAATTTTAGGCATTAGGTCCAAATTTTCAATTTAATGGAATGATCATTCCAATAATTATAACACTACCAAAAACCTCTTATATAATAAAAAAATTCTATTATAACACCTGAATGATAAAAAGAAAATATTTGAATATTGAACATATTCAAATAGAAAATGAGGCTCAATGCCTAAAATTGCCAATATGGCATAAAATAAAATGTAAAATTTTGTACAGCTAAGCACAAAATGCACTATGTAAGTGCAGAAATATAGAAAAATATGCACTGTTACAGTGCAAAATTTGTATCTTTGCAACCAAATAAACAAAAAAATTATGGAACAACTGATAGCAAATTACAGAAGACTCTTACAATTGACAGAGAGTAGATTTCATAGGTATATGTACGACAAGGTGAACTGGAATGGTCGTCTTGTTGGTATCGTTGGTGCCAGAGGTGTAGGTAAGACTACAATGATTTTGCAACATATCAAGGAAAAAATGGATGTAAATCGCTGTCTGTATGTTAATGCGGAGGATTTCTATTTTGCTTCACATAAGTTAGTGGACTTGGCCGATGAGTTCACAAAAATGGGTGGAGAATATCTTTATATTGATGAGATACACAGATACGATGGATGGTCAAGGGAATTAAAGCTTATGTACGACTATCATCCTGAATTAAAGATAGTATTCTCTGGCAGCTCAATAATAGATATCAACAAGGGTGTTAAGGCAGATCTCTCGCGTAGAGCCGTGAAATATACGATGTACGGTCTGTCATTTAGGGAGTATCTGGAACTATTTGAGGGTATAAAGAGCAAGGTCTATACGCTTGATGAGGTGTTAGAGCATAAAGTGGAGATGGATACTGATTTCCGACCACTAATGTATTTCCGTCGTTATTTGGAGAAAGGCTACTATCCATTTGCCTTAGAGGATGATTATGGAGAGAAGCTTCTTAACATAGTGACAAAGACGTTGGAAACAGATATTCCTGAGTATGCCAATATGAATGTTTCGACAGGTCGTAAGCTGAAGCGTCTGATGGCTGTGATAGCAGAGAGTGTACCTTTCAAGCCTAATATGGTAACTCTTGCCGAGGTGTTAGGAATATCACGAAACAATGTAGCAGACTATCTGTTGTATATCGAGGAAGCAGGACTTATTATTCAGTTACGTGATCAGACAGGTGGTGTACGCTCTATTGGCAAGGTGGATAAGGTCTATTTAGAGAATACGAACTTGATATACTCGTTAACCAAGAAGGATCGGGTGGAAATTGGTAATGTTAGGGAAACGTTCTTCATGAATCAGCTACGTGTAGTGGATGATCCTATCACTTCACCTGTATCAGATTTCTTAGTAGGTGACAGGACCTTTGAGGTAGGTGGTCGTAACAAGAAACAAAAACAAATTCGAGATATAAAAAAGGCGTATGTAGTGAAAGATGATATTGAATACGGAGCCTTAAATGTTATCCCTTTGTGGATGTTCGGACTGCTGTATTAGTTCATATTCTATTTCGTGGGATGACAAATTCAATAGAAAATAGCAATTAGAAATAAGGGGAAATCTGTGTACCTACACGCGGGTAATTTAAGTGATTTGGGGTCAGATAATTGGGAGAGAGGGGAGAGGGAAAGAAGGAGTGAAAATTGTATTGTGGAAATAGCAAATTGTGATATTAATAAGTTAAAAAGAGGGGATTTTCGGGGAGAAACGCAAATTTTTTTAATAAATTTTATGATTATTCGGAAAAAATTCGTACCTTTGCAACAAATAAAAATTCACTTATTCAAATTTCAAAAAATTAAAAGGTAAAACTCCACCAACCGAAGACTTCAGAGGGTATAAAGTCAGAGGTTAGAAGGTATCCTCAAGGTTAGGAGGTTAGGAGGTTATAAGGTTAAAGGTTAGAAGGTCTGAAACAATTGAGAATTAATATCTTAAATTCTTAATATATTAATCTCAAAACAGTCTGACCTAAAAACCATAAAACCTGAAAACCTAAGAACCCAAAGACCCCAGCAACTTGAGCTATGCGAGAGTTGGATGCAACTAATTCAAAGCACTTGTTTTTAAACAAAATATTAGCAATTAATTCAATCACTTATTTTTATAATACAGTGAAAAAACAAAAATGTTGACAGATATGAGAAAAGGTAAGTTATTAAGGTATTTAATAGCCATGATAATGGCTTTAAGTACATCGGCTAATGTCTTCGCACAGGAGCGAGTATTGAAGATATACTTCAATGAGACAAGTGACACTGCCACTGGTCCTCGAATCTTTGTGACAGACGATCATCCTAATAGTAGTTATGATATTCCTTTTGGTACGAAAGTATCAGCACAAGGTTCTACATGGGCTACTGGTGCCAGATGGTTTGGTCTTCTTCAGCAAACAGTAACGGACAGAATTCTTGCTAATTATGAAGATTCCGAACATAAGTCTTCACACTTAAAGATATCTTTTATGGATGAGTATGGAAATAGTACTTTTCCGTATGAGGTGAATAATATTCAATGGAATATTATGAATGATCTTTTTTCTGGTACCATATTTGGAGATGGTTTTGATAACCTTCAAATCAGTACTGTATGTACTCCAGCAAAAGGTCAGGCAAGTTCATATACAGAAGAACATTGGGAATTGAATCCTTTTGCTCGAAATTCTTCTTTTACACAGTCTGATTTCCCTTCTACTTCTGGTTTGGTTCTTAATGGATTGAAATCCTTTGAGCTTAGAGAAAAAAACTTTTTTAAAATAAAAATACCTATTATTGGATGGACTCTTTATTCTGAACAAACAGAACTTAACGACAGATGTCGCGAGTTTATCAAGGCTGGTTGGAATGGATCAAATACAGAGCCTAAAGTCAGAAATAGTGATGGTGAACTAATAGACATAGAGGGTGATGATAGCTATTGGGCATTCAAGGTAAAGTTTACTTTGCCAGATATCCGTATGCGCTTTATGGATGGTAGAAGTACCAATGTAATAAAAACAGATGAGGAGAATGTTGAGCTTTATGGAACAATTATAGCTCATGCAGGAGCTGTATCTCCAACTGTTAATCCACAAGATCCTGATGACTTCCATTATGAGTTTACAGAATCAAGCAATGGTGAGATTATAAAATTTGAAGAAGTAAATTATCTTGGTACGAAATACAAAACAGGTAAAATTGTAGCAATTAACCATCCTGGTACTGTGGATGTAACCGTACATTTGATGCGTGGTGATAGAGAGGTAAGCTCATATACAGAAACCATCTATGTACGTGATTATGAAATAGCTACAAATGCACCTGAAATTGCTATTGCTTTTGTTGATGGCAATAAGGGTTATGATGTTACCGTTGGTGATAATAATGCTCAGATTCAGGGCGTTATTACAAAGGCTGGTAAAGACAATAAGGGTAATACTGTTAGTACTACTACTTCCACCAATAATACTAATGGTTATCATTTTGAATATACATCAGACAATAATGATATCGCCACAATTAACAAAACTACAGGTAAGATCACAGCCAAGAAGGAAGGTGATGTGAATATTAGTGCTGTCTTGATGAATGGTACAACTCCTATTAGTGAATTTTATAACTATACCCTCCATGTATTTGCACAGCATGAGGGATTGGAGTTCAGACGCATAAATACTTATAAGTATAGTGATAACGGTAATACTAATTATAGTGGTTGGAAAGTTACTGCAACAAACAGTCAATCTTATGAATGGCAATCAAATAACTTGCTAAGGGTTAATACTTCTATTAACAAAGCAGGTGATACTTATGGTGTGAATGATTGGAAACAAATAGCAAGTTTCTCTACTGGTGAGTTCAGCTACTGGCGTGCAATATGTCAGGAGGTAGCGTTTGATGTCTATGTACCTAAATATACAAAGTCCATAACTCAGTATTCATTTGCTGGTAATGCGGCTATCGGTAGCAAAAAAACACATTCAACAGGAAGGTATTCTAATTCTACTGGAAATTGCAAATATGGCTTTGAGATTAATTATTTAAATCAAACATGGATTAATGGTAAGCCTCAAAATGTGCAAATAACTTTAGAACAAGCTAATACGAAACTTATAGATCGTATGTGGGATACCGATGCAGGTATCGTTACTGAGACTTTTGCAAGAAGTGGTGCATCAAGTTATACAAGTAATGTTGGTGCCGCAAATGCTCTTAATAGGGAAATAAATAATGTAGATGCATCAAATAGTAATGAGCATAAACATTATACTGTTTATTTTGCGGTAATGGCTTATCTTTGGAATAACGAAAGCTATCCTGGAGATGTATCTATAGGATTCAAGGGTACTCCTGAATATACATATTATACCTACATTACTTATCACAAGAATGATGGAACAGGTGAACTCTTGCGCGCTACAGAGGAATATACAACAACGAGCAAGACTGAGAGCATACAACTGTTCCAGAATCCTACAAGTACAGAAACTGCTGGTCTGACACGTACAGGATACACATTCTTGGGTTGGAGCACTAATCCTGATGCCACTACTCCTGACTATAATCTGCATGAAGATTTCATTCTCTATGATAATGTAGATGGTGGTGGTCGCGGTCCTGTAAATCTCTATGCCGTTTGGAGAGCAAACACCTATATTGTAGAGCTTAGAAGTAGTTCAAATACAACTAATTACAATGTACATGGCTATGTACAAGCTACTTATGGTGCTGCTATGCCATCTGTAGATATAGAAGGTAATACTCTTGCAATTCCAACTGTACCTCAGGGCTACATCTTCAGGGGATATGAAAGAAAAGAGAATTCAACAAGGACTACCTATTATGACCAGAATCTTAATAGCGCTCATGTATGGGATAGAACCAATGATATGGATTATATTTACGTAATATTGGTTGGTAAGCAGTCAACAGTACATCTTGATCATCAAGGAGGTACCACTACTGGCATAAGTGAATTTACTGCTACTTATGGAAGTAATATGCCAACAAGTGGCTTGAAAGCTCCAACAAAAACAGGATATACCTTTGGAGGTTATTATAGCGCAATCAACGGTGAAGGTACTCAGTACTATAAAACAGATATGACTGGTGCAAGAACCTGGAATATTGATGAGCAAGAGGTTACTCTCTATGCAAAGTGGAATCCTAGAAAATTCCTTGTAACTCTTGATGATAATGATGGTACGGGTGGTTCTACTTCTGTAACTGCTTATTATGAGCAGCCTATGCCTCTCGTGGATGATGATGGTGAAGCACTGAAAGTTCCTACTCGTGATGGATATATCTTCCTCGGCTATTCAATTAATAAGGAAGAGAATAATAGTCAATATTATTATCAGTTGGATTGGCAGGGAAATATTACAAGTTATAGCACTTGGAATAAGCCAAAAAATGGAAAGCTCTATGCTCAGTGGGAAAAGACCTACAAGATAACCTTGGATGCTGATGGAGGTAAGTTTGATGGTAGCGTAGATACTTATGGTACTATTCTTGAAAAGAATGAAGGTTCATTGGTATTGCAGGCTCGAACCAACGAGGCTGAGTGTTCTCAGGTATATTGCTCAAATCGTATCAACATCAAGCCTGGCTACAAGTTGCTTGGCTGGTACACGGAGCGTCAGGGCGAGGGTGATGCCGAGCATCCTGAAAGACCGCATAAGGGAACTTTGGTTTACAGTATAGAGCCAGGTAACAACTTCTCTTATCATTTCTATGCAGTTCCTAATACACCAAATGCTTGGAACGCTGATGGTAAGTGGATTGGTACGAGTGATCTTACATTGTATGCTCACTATCAGATTATATTTGATGTGACTGACGATGTAATCACATTCACTGATATGACTCCAAAGAACTGCGTATCTGGTGAGGATCTTGCAGAGGCATTTAAGTATGCCAAGGAGCATGGCACCACGAAAGAGGAAATCAATACAATCGATATGAGATATCCTGATACTGGTGCGGATGGTCTGAATGGTGAAGGTATAATGGAGGTGTTTGAGAATGCGAAGGCTGAGGCTAACACTATCATTTCTCCTAATGCTCTTATCCTCTTCACAAGCACTTACCCAACAAGTAGAAACACTAACGCTGTTACTACTACAGGAGATGGCAGCAAGTGTCAGAATCTCGTGGTAACTGACAGATACCCAATGAGAATACCTCTTGCATTCGAGGCAGATCAGGCTTCATACGCTCGTGATGCTGGTGTGGTTTCTACTCCTGAAAACCCTGATGGAGCTTTTGAACAGGCTAAAGTGTCTTACTGGGGTACTCTCTGCTTGCCTTACCCTATTAGGAATAAAGCAAATGGCGTGAGATACTTCTGGCTTGAGAGCACAGCCAACAACTACATGGAATTCCAGGAGTTTGCTGATGATGCCGTGATTCCTGCTAACACACCAGTACTTTACAACCGTACTGATGGTGCTGTAGGCTCACAGATATCCATCGAGGAGTATTACAGGAACGTTCCAATGAACACGACATACGAGGCTGTCACTATTGACTACTCTGATACATTTGATCCATTGGAAGGTTACTATCCTAATGAGGTTGCACATGCGTCAATACACGACTGGCAGTTTATCGGTAATCTGAAGATGAGCATCTTCTGTGGTAAGGGCTATAGTAAGGATTATAATGGCTTGCCAGCAGGTGCACAGGAAGTGACTGAAGGTAATGTCTTCTACTTCAAGCAGAACACGTTCACTCATCTGCTTCCAAGTAGAGATATAGACGGAAAGCACTACAAGGCTGGTAGAATGAACCTCTATCCATATCGTGCTTACTTCTACAAGAAGCCAAAGGCTAATGATTCTGGTTCTAAGATCTCTACATACTCTATCGTTGTAGTAAGTGAGGAAGGTGCTACCGACATCACTAATCTCGTATTCGGCGATGGTGAGGGTGATGGTAAGATCTACGATCTGACTGGTGTTCGCGTAATGCAGCCAGTTAAGGGCCGCATCTACATTGTCAATGGTCAGAAGAAGATGTACAAGTAAGGTTCTCTGAAACTATAAGAAGAAAATAAGTAATGCACAGAATAATTTTTATAATCAAGAATTAGAGAATTTGAGATCTTTGAATTAATGAGAAAAAGAGAAAAATTGCTACTTATGTAGCATTGGGAATTTCCGTGATTAACAGGAGCGTAAGCGACATTTCTCAAATTCCCCAAAATTCAAAAGAAAAATCTCTAATTCTCTAATTCTTGATTATAAAAATAAATTTGACTGCTTTTTTTAAAAAGCGCAAAGGCATAACAACGAATTAAACGAATTAAAACGAAAAAGAGTTCAGACATTCGTTGTTGAAATTGTACATCGTACATGGAAATGTTTTTATCTTGTTTTTATGGTTTTTGTGAAAAATCGAGAGTTTAGAGTTAAATGACTAACTATAAAGCATTCATGATAGAAATAGAAAAAAAGAAAAGGAAATACGTAAGTCCGGTAGCGGAGTCCTTCGCTGTTGAAGAGGACGGGCGATTGCTTGAGAACTCTTTCAAACAGGAAGAAGGATCAGAAGAGGATTGGGGTGAGGCTCGCCCTATTGTCGGAGACGTCACCTTTGACGATGAGAACACCCATACCTCCAAGGCCGCATCTTTTTGGGAAGAATAATAAATACCCTCTCATATCTGAAGAAAGCAGCGGCTATCGTTTCAAAACAGTTTTTGAATACAGGTAGCCGCTGTGCATATTTCTGGTTAACGCAAATTTGACGAGATATAAGCGCAGGTCGTAATGAAAGCGCTGAAAGCGCGACACCTAAAAGGGCGGTGCGAAAGCGCCGTTATTACGTAAATGCATGATTTGCAGAGCGCCGTAGGTGCGACACCTGATATATAATATATGTCGGTCCTTCAGACCTCACGCCTTAAAAATGTCTATTATAACGGCTCTTACGAACCGCCCTTTTAGGTATCGGGCCTACAGCCCTCGCACCTTTAATCGTTTTTTTGAACTTACGTTACAATTAGAATGTTTTCCCCTTGAAATCAACGTTTTTAGCATAAGAATAAATAAAAAATTTAATTATTTCTAATATAATAGATAAATTTTGGTCATTTCTTACGTTTTTTTGAAAAAAAACACTAATTTTGTAGCCTAAAATCTAAATATATGACAATGCTTGATAGAATAAACGATATAAATCATGCAGCTTTAATGGTATTTTGCCTTATTTCCTCATTATATTTTTTATATCAAAAATGTGATGAGCAGGCACCAGTACGTTTGCGCCACTTGATGGGTACTGTACTCATGATTATTGCAGTTCAGTCATCTTTGTACTTCATAAGTACTTTCGCAGGAATTGATTACCTGATTCTTGACAAGAAGATAGCTGTGCTCATTAATCTGCTGGTATTGCCTTTCTGTCTTATGATGCTTACCGAGCTTACCCGAATGAGTGAGGTGACGATAAGGAAATGGGCAGTTCACGTAGGTGTTACGTTTGCTATACTTCTGATTTATGTTGTCCTGAAGTTTGTCAACCAGCAGTATGCGGACGTGTTCTACTATATGTCGATGGCAGAGCTGCTGATATATATTGGAGTTTATGTGGTACGCTTTGCTAAGGCTGCAAAGAGGTACAACAAGACTGTTGCGGATGTATATGCCGACCTTGATGGTAGAAGTATCAACTGGCTTAACAGAATCCTCATCGTGATGCTCGTGTTCGCTATGGGATTTGTATTGCTGAAGATTGTTCTTGACGGCTTCTGCGACAATCGTATTGCAGGTATTGCCTTCTACCCTCTTACCTTGGTTATCTGCGTGGTTCTCTGTTGGAATGTTGACCAGATGCGTATGACCGAGTCTATTCCTTACGGCGATGAGCAGAGGGCTGTTCTTGAGGAGAGCACCAGTAATGAGGATGAAGAGGAGGAAGGTGCTACGGAGCATGTAGAAGGTCGTGAGCTTACTGCCGAGCAGAAGGAGTTTATGGAGCAGCTTGACACCGTATGTACCGAGGGTAATCTGTACAGTATGCACGGCATTACACGTGAGGACGTGGCAAAGGCTATGATGACCAATCATATTCGCCTCACGAAGCTTCTCAAGGAGGCTACAGGTCTCACCTTCAATGCGTATATCACCAAGATCCGTCTTGATCAGGCTGCACGTATGCTTCTTGAGACTAACGACACCATTGAGCAGATATTCTACACTTGCGGCTATCGCACTCGAAGCACCTTTAACCGCGCCTTCACAGATGCCTTCGGATGTACTCCAAAGGAATACAGAAGCAAGGCGGAGCACTAAGGCGCATTGTTAAACTCATTAATAGAAGCATTATGAGTGCAGCAGAATTAAGAGCAAGATACATTTTTAACTCGATGAATTTAGCGAGTGTAAGCGAGGATGTCAGAAAGCATCTTATGATATTGTTGCTGAACATTCCCAAGGATAAGTCTGTGCAGAAAAATAAAGATGCAAAGATGAAAGCACTTGCAAGATTGTCGGGATGTATAACTCTTCCTGATGATTTTGACTATAAGAAAGATTTGGGTGATGCAATAGAATATTGCGTTTATCAGTAATATTAACAGCGACTATCTCTTTAACATGGGTGGTCGCTGTTTTCTTTGAGAGCCTTGAAGAGGCGACATCTAACAGGGTAGTACGCAAGTGCTACCTTAAGATGATTTTTTTAATGAGCGCCGTAGGTGCGACACCTAATAAATATAATAAGTGTCGGTCCTTCAGACCTCACCCCCTAAATAACGTCTATATATCCAGGGCTTGCGCCCTTCGCTATTAGGTGTCGCTCTTTCAGAGCTTCTTCAACCATGTGTTTTCTACAATATACGAGTTGCTGAAATTTCTCTAATTCACATTAATTTACTAACAATTTACTTTCCAAATAAAACATGCGTAAGCTTTATCTGTTATTTAGTGCTTTTATTTTCTTTAACTAATCATTGCGTAAAAAAATCAGCGATAGCCAGTGAAGGCTACCGCTGAAACGGATAACTGAATTATGATTGAAAGTATGATTATTTAACCAAAACCTTCTTGCCATTAACGATGTAGATACCGTTTGTTGGGTTGTCAACACGCTGACCCTTGAGGTTGTAGAAAACAGCTTTCTGAGCAGCAGGAGCCTCAATACCCTCAATGCCGGTAGTCTCTGCCAAGTCAAACTCGATGTCTGCGTCCTTAGAGTTAGAACCAGAGTTCTGAGTAATCTTGATATGACCGATAACAGCCTCAAGCCATACGCCCGCAGAACCGTTAGCATTAGCTACAGGAGTCCAACGGATCTTGTAGTTGCCTGTGGTATATACATTGAACGTAACAGAGCCCTTTGTAGCCTGTACGGTAGATACGTTAGTGTTCTTGTTGAGGTTGAGAGAGCACTGGATAATCTGACTACCCACAACAGTACCATCTTCCTTCATCACCTCACACTTCACGTATGGAGTGCCAGCCCAAGCAGCAGCGTTGTAGGTGAGAGTGTATGTGCCAGGGAGGAAGCTGAGAGCATATCCCCAACGTGATCCATACTCAGCATAGTTCTCAGAAGTAGAACTTGTAGTGCTGCGGATATAGAGACCGTAGTTGAACTGTCCGCCCTGAGTGAAGTGGAAGATACGAGGACCAGAAGCAGCCTCACCACTTTCTACGAGCTTACCACCATCATAGATAGCCCAACCTGGGTTTACATAGTTAGCCTTACCGAATGCCAATGGGTTGCTCATATAGCGGAGGTTCACATTGCCTATAACAGCCTCAACCCAGTCACCGCCATTGCCGTTAGCATCAGCACATGGAGTGAAGCGCAGACGATAGTTGCCCTTGTTGAGAGCATAGAAGCTGAGATAACCCTGTGCAGAGCCTGAAGTAGAAGCAGAGGTGTTCTTGTTCAGGTTCTTAGAGCACTTAACGATAGTGCTTGCTATAACGTTGCCAGAAGGTGTGAATACCTCTGCCTTAACGTAAGGAGTGCCAGACCATGCAGCAGCGTTGAATGTGAGGCAATAGTTACCATAGTTATTGAGAGAAAGCATATTGCCTGATGTTGTGCCATACTCGATATATCCAGACTGAGAAGCACTCTTCTGACGGATGTAGAAGCCGTACTTGAAATCGCCACCACCTGTGAACTGCATTACGCGCATACCGAGAGTAGCCTCGCCTGAAGCAGGATATTCACCTGCATCATTGCAAGCCCAGCCAACAGGACGGTCATTACCCTTTGTCCATGCAGGGATGAGAGAAGAAGAGAGGTCAACATTAACAGAACCGCTGTTGCTTGAACCGCCGTTATTGTTATTATTGTTGTTGTTATTGTTATTAGAACCGCTGTTGTTATTGTTGTTAGAGCCGTTAGATCTGATAGCATAGTCCTTCTGAGCCCAGAGAGAATACCAATACCAGCAAGCACCTGCACAAGCCTCCCATATACCGTTGAAAGCAGCCTTAGCCTTACCAGTCTTCAGATACTCAGCAACATCCATATATGTGTCTGTACCAGAGAGAGTCATAGAGATGTTGTCGTAGTAGTCGAGCACAGCCTTGTAAGCATAGCCAAACTTTGTTGTGCTACCTGTACCCCATGTGCCATAGTTGCCAGTTACCCAAGCTCCGTGCTCGTTGTAGTGGCCGTTGCTGCCATTCTGAGGGCTCCAGTCAATCTCAGTAATTACGATAGGCTTGCTTGTAACCACAGGAACTGACTGCTTGAATGAATTGATAGAAGTCTGGTGGTCATGCTTAGAATCAGAAGTGCTGTACCAATCTGGATAGAAGTGTACTGCATAGCCATAGTTGTTATCCTTTACAGGATACTTGGCATAGTTTCTGTAGTTAGACTGCCAACCAGTACCAGGAACGAGGATGATACCTGTGTAACCATTCTTACGAATAACGTCGATGATAGGTTGGAAGAAGTCGCGCATAGCCGTCTCTGTGTCCTGACCATACTGATTGAGGAGCTTAACAGGCTCGTTGGCAAGCTCAATCATCACCGTACCAGAGTTCTTGATTACGTTAGGATTCTTAGTAACGATGTCCCAAACGGTCTTGAGATAGTTCTGATAGGCATCACCTACCTTGATAGTCTGAGGACATACGCCTGGTGGGCGCATAATAACGTACATGCCGTGGTTGAGAGCCTTTTGTGCGATAGGCCAATAGACAGACTGCATGTACTTCTCCAAGCGATAGCTTGAGAAACGGCTGATGTCTGCCTCACCACCACCTTGGGTATAAGACTTGTTAGGGTCGTTGGTCCAACATGGATCAAGGTGCAGACGGAACAGGTTACAGTATGCACCCTGCTTTGTGTCTGTAATGCCAGTGAAAATCTTCTCAAAGTAGTTGAGACACGCGCTTACCGTACCGTCATTACACGCATTACCCCAACGATAGCTGTTGAAGTAAGGGCTTGGTGTGTCCATAACACCGTGAAGCACTACTTTGTTACCAGAAGGATCCCTAAACTGATTCCCGCTGACGTGAAGTGGCTCTACCACTCCGAACTGTGCGAATGATGTTGCTGCTCCTGATAGCATGAACATCGCTGCAAGGAAAAATTTTTTCATTAAAAATTAAGTTAATAGGTTTTATGAAAGGTAATTAAACCCCAGGTGTTGGGGCGTTTAGTATTTGTCGAAAGGGGGATATACCGTGCGGTTAGGTTGAGAATATCCGGGTGACGAATCACCGATGCAAAAGTATGAAGAATTTTCCTAATTGTCAGTTCAAAATCTGTCAAAATGTCTGAATAATTGTTATTTTGTTACATCAGAAAAACTTTCTGACATAATAACAAAAGTCTTATTTCTGCAATTTGTAGGAATTTGCAAATTATCCAAAAACAAGAAATGTTAATCAGTTTTAAAATGCCAGAATGCACACGTAATTAATACATAAAATATTTGTATGTGATTGTGATTTTTCGTATTTTTGCAGATGAAAATTGTGTAAAATATAGACACGGCTATTCCATAAAAGCACCTTGTGGTGCTTGTGGGCTTTCAAGAAAATTAGCGACGATGACCAGAAAATTTATATTTAAAAATTTAATTTTGGGAAATTTTCTAGTAATTTTGTTAAATTTTTGTTCCCCACAAAAAGGAGCGTAAGCTCCAAAAGTATAGTTTTGTGGATATTTGAGTGGTCTATTGTGTAAAACGGATTTCAGAATGAGAAGATTTATTTATACCTTTATAATGCTTTTTGCCATCACTATGGCGAGCCTTGCGCAGAAACGATCTGTGGTAGGGCAGGGTACTGGTGAGCAAACGTTTAGGATAGATACTGCCCTGGTAGTTAAGATGCGTGAGGCGGCTACTACCGTAGGGCCTACCATGATACATTTTGCTGACTCTATCGCCTTGCTTCATGGGGGTAAGGTAACGCCTATCAACTACAAATCGTTCCAGAGCACGCTACGAAAGTGTAATGCGGAGAAAGTACAGGCTAACGAGATCAACGACCTTGTACGCTGTACCATCGCTTGCCCTTACGACTCTCTCCATTCAATGATAACCGATCTTGTTCAGACTGCCAAGAAGAAGGGTATGTTTAAGAAATATAAGCATCAGGCATATCTCGACCGTGGGTATTGGGGAGATATGGTGATACTCGATCATGGGGTGATAGGCTCTGAGATTCAGGTGAAGTCATTCTATATGGCATACGCTAATTTCGATGGTAACATCGTGGATTTCCTCGGTGAGGACATCTGTGCTCAGATCAAGAATGACACGGGTAAGGAGTCGGGTATGAGTCACCACTATTACGAGATTATCCGTGACATCTCGGGCAAATACTCTGTGGAGGATAAAATGAAAGCTGCTGGTGAGAACACCAAATACCTCAGAAGCTTCTGGGAAGACTACGAGAAAGGTGTCACGTTCTATTAGTTCGTGGCAATCTATATAAAACGCAAAGATGCAAAGACACAGAGATTAATTTCGTGCTCAAAAGAATAAATAACCGAAAATAAGTAAGTAGTCAAATTTATTGATATACATGAATATACATAATTATATTCTTTTGAACGTTTATGCTCCTAATTAATTGCTGTGCAGAACCACGAAGCTTGTACAACAAACAATTCAACAACGAATTTAACGAAATATCATACACTCACATTTATTATGGGAAGCCATTCTCAAATGTATATTCGTTTAAATTCGATAAATTCGTTGTTAAGTAAATGCACAGAATAATTTTTATAATCAAGAATTAGAGAATTTGAGAAAATTGAATTAATGCGAAAGAGAGAATTTTGCTACTTGCGTAGCATTGAGAATGGCCGTGATTTACAGGAGCGTAAGCGACCTTTCTCTAATTCTCCTAAATTTCAAAAGAAAAAATTCTCTTATTCTCTAATTCTTGATTAGAAAATTAAATTTGATCACTTAGTTATCTATCTGCGTGGTTTGATATTATGCCTTCCATATAACTAATTTCTTTGTTATTTCTTACTTTTTACTTCACACAGACGCATGATTCATTGCTGTGTTCAGAAAAATATAAAGTACAGGTTGGAAGAATTTGAAAAACGTAAAAAGGGGATTACAAGCAACTTACATCTTACCTTCCAATGAAGAACTTTAGATTAAGTGTAAGGAATGAAAAACATAATGAAAGTGTTAAAAGCGAAATGATTTTAGACGTTTTTTCGCAATTTCTCTTCAAAAATCCATATTTTACTATCAGGTCTTAATAAAAAGGAGTGAAAAATTTGCAGTTGTTAAGTTTTTTTCCTATTTTTGCCACGAAATATCCCCTAAATCTTGCGCTCTGATTTTATCAGAGGGAGCAGACATTAGCAGATACAACCGAATAATAACTAAAAAATAAAGAATATGAAACATTTAAAAACGCTTATTACCCTATTCCTGTTGGCAATAGGAACAAGTGCCTCCTGGGCATTTGAGGATTTTGAGATTGATCTGACACAAGAGACTCCTGTACTTCCTACGGGAGTGGAAATGATTCCTTATCTCAATAATTATACGCAGTATCCTAATACAAGCGATCTCAGTCATGGCTGGCATTGCTATGCTATCCAGTTTGATGTAGATGGTCCTGTAGATATTATTGTAGGTGGTTGTCAGCATCAGGGTGGATACTACGCTTCTGTTGTAGAAGCTAATAACAAATCGCATGAAATAGAGAATAGTGTGTGCGGACAAAACTACACATACGAATATAAGGGTGGAGCTCAAACGTTGAAGCTTTACTGCGGACAGTATTGCCCATACATCAAGGTAGCAAAGCATGAAGCTCTTGTTGCTACTAACAATTTCACTATTGATCTTACGAAGGAAACAGTAGAACTTCCTACTGGAGTAAACCAGATTGATAATCCAGTAAAGCCTGGTGGTGCAAGGTTAAATGGACCAACACATGGCTGGCAATGGTATGCTATCGAGTTCTATGTAGATGCCAATGTGAATATTACTATTGATGGATGCGACTATCAGAATGGATATACTGGCTATCTCGCAGATGCTAATGGCAACAAGATTGCAGGCTCAGACTTCAATAACACAACATGTTTTGAGACATATACCTACAAATATGAAGGTGAACCACAGAAGCTGAAACTCTATTGCGGTCAGTTTTGCTCAAGCATAGCAGTAACAGAGGCAAAACCTATTTCTAACCTAAATATCAATCTTGTTACTAAAACAGCTCCTGTTCTTCCTGTAGGTGTTACTCAAATCAGATACCCATTCTATGGATATAATGTGGACTACCGTAAGGGTGATAGTCATGGAACATCATGGTATGCTGTTCAGTTTGATGTAAATGGTCCTGTCAAGATTACACTTGGTGGATGTGAATTTAATGGTGAAGAATTAGAAAAATGGAATCAAGGTGCAGTGAAAAATGTCACTACTGGAGAGACTCTTTGCACAACCTTTGAAACTTTAGCAGCAGGATGCTCTGGTAGTGGTTCTTTTGTATATCCTGGCGGACCTGCAACTCTTAAAGTATATTGTGGCGAGTATTGCCCTTATCTTAAAGTGGAAGAAATTGTGGAACCTGCTCATATTCATTCTTTCGCTTCTGCATGGGAAAAGACAGATACTCACCACTATCATGCTTGTACAGAGACAGGTTGTGACATTACCGATTACAGCGCCGTTTCTGACGACGTAGCTGCTTATGTGGCTTATGGTGAACATGACTACGCAACAATAGTATTAGCTGCCAATGGAGCATATTATACATGCCAGTCTTGTGGCTATGTAAACACTTCACGTAAGACTGATGCTGATGCAGCGGTTGCAGTTATAAACCTTATTAACGCTATTGGTGAAGTTGAATATAGCACGGAATGCAACGCAAAGATACAGGCAGCTCTCAATGCCTATAATGCTTTAACTGAGGCACAAAAGGCACTCGTAACGAACTATGACATTCTCACGGAAGCTCAGGCAACCTACAAGGGCTTAACTCCTGTCCTCGTAGTAGCTCGTACAGCTATGTGGGATTGGGCAAATGCCCAGACAACAGATCAGATATATGAAGAGTCAAATATTGATCATACAAATGGTATTATACACTCTGAAGTTCCTGGTGTGAATCTTGAAATAAATGCAGTATCAGGTCTGTTCAGAATGGAGGATGCAGGTAACATTAATGCAGTCGTTCTTCCAGCGGGCTGTACAATCAAAGTTCCTATTCGTAGAATGGGAGATAAAGTAACCGTTGTATGTGGTGATGATCAGAACTTCTACACAATAGGCGAAGACAAGACTCCATCTACGGGTGATGAAATGATCTATGTTGCTTCTCAGAAAGACTTTGAGGTAGGTTATGTTGCAATTACAGCAACAGCAGATTCACGTTTCTTCAGCATCGAGGTTGAACAGAAACAATTCAAGTCTGTTCTTCCAATGATAACCCTTAATGCTGGCGGTTGGGCTTCATTCACATCACTTATCAAGGATCAGGTGGTTACAGTGCCTGCTGGCGCAACAGCATACGTTGCTATTGCTGCAGATAATGAGAATGTAACTCTTAAAAAGGTGACTCGATTCACCTATGGTGAGGGCGTATTCATCTTTGGAGACCCAAATGCTCAACTTTACGCAAACACCGTCAAAGGAGTTTCAGACGTACCTAATGTGGCTGGCAACGTAACAAAAGGCTGTACCAAGGATATTGTAGTGTATTCATCAAGTCACGCTTATGTTGTTGCAACCAACAATAAGACCAAGAAGGCTGGATTCTACAAGGTTAGTACATCAATCACAGTTCCTGCAGGTAGGGCTTTCCTCTATGCTCCGAAGGCAGAGGCTAAGGAACTTAATATCGTATTTGAGGATGGTGAGGAAGCTACCGGTATTGAGAGCGTTCTTGCTGTTGAAGATTCAGAGAATAAAGTTCCTACAGTGTTCTATAACCTCTCTGGTCAGGTAGTAGGTAAGGACTATAAGGGTATTGTTATCGGTAACGATGGCAAGAAGTATGTGAAGTAAACTTGAATATTAACTCTCTATAATGATTAAGTATATGAACAAGAAATATATTAAACCTTCAATCGTTGTTGAAAAGGCTCTGCTCACAGCCCTGATGGAAACAGCTTCCGTTCTGGGTGAAATCAGCAAAGATGAGAAGGGTAACTTCACCATCAATTCCAAGGAAGGCAATTTGTGGTTTGACGAAGATGATGATGAGGAGTAAATCCTCTCAGTGTATAACACGTAACAGAAGCGGTGCTCATTGTGAGCGCCGCTTTTCTTATATCAAGAAAAGCACCTTGCGGTGCTGGAGCTTTCAAGAAAATTAGCGACGATGACCAGAAAACTTATTTTTAGAACGCAAAGAGGCAAAGACGCGAAGATTAATTTTGAACACGGAAAAATCCTCGACTTTGACTTTGCCTTTTTGAACACAGCAATGATTCATGCGTTTGCATGAAGTGAAGCAAAAACAACAAAGAAATATGTTATATGTAAGACATAACACCAAACCACACATGGAGATAACAACGAATTAATCGAATTAAAACGAATAAACATTTGAAAAATGTCACCCATGATCAATGTGAGTGCAAGAAATATCTTCGTTTAATTCGTAAAATTCGTTGTTGTTTCTAAAAACGGAAAACACGAAAAGAACGAAAATTTTGTTTCGTGATTTCCGTGTTCAAAAAATGTTGTTGGTTTATTTGTACATTGTAAATGGTAAATTGTACATGTAAAAACACGTTACAGATGTTCGGCAAAGAACTCTAAGGCACGTCTTTGAACTGGCTTACGGAAACTATGCGGTATGTCCCACATTTCCGTCTGGAGATTATTATAGGCACCTTGGCTGTCCCAGACATCGTGCATGATGCTAAATGCCCTGTTGACACCATTAATAGGGAATAGCTTGTCTTTCGTGCCACTTATGAATAGCATTGGCTTAGGACACGCAAGACTGGCAACGTGAGGATAGTCTAACCAGCGACGAAGCCCTGGAAAACAGTTGGCAAAACCGCCATTCTCCGTGCGTGAGTACTTGAATGACATCTGTTCTTGAGTAGTTACCATCCAGCAAACTGATACAGCCGCCTTTATCTTGTCGCTAAGAGCTGCAAGAAGCCATGAACGATACCCACCCATAGAAAAGCCCACACAACCTATTCTTTTTGCGTCAACGAAAGGAAGAGTGGCAATATAATCGGTACAGGCAATGTCATCGTAGGTCATATAGGCACTAAGGTCTATGCCGTACATCATCATATTACCGCAAATCATATCAAACTTACTACGTAAAGCACCTTCTTTCTGCCCTCTTTCGCCCCACAAGGGCGCATCAGAACTAAAGACTACATATCCTCTCTGAGCGAGGTAATCGCCTACGAATTGCCCTTCATAGAGGTCATCAACCCACTTTTCTGCATCCTCAAGCACCACACTATCCTCAAGTGCAACAGGATTGTTAGCTTCAAGTGAATCAGGATCTGGCTCAAACGGACGAATCATCTTTTCCTTGCCTATGAAGAGGTGTCCTCCATGATCGTGAAGGCAGTTGATTGCAGGGAAAGGTCCCTTGCCATTAGGAATAAGAATGATAGCAGGAACGGAATAATAGCGTGATAGCTTTATCTCTATCTTTCGTGCTTTATAGCCGTCTCTCTGCTCCTCACGAATAACGGTAACACCGAAATCACCGGCAGGAGGAGGGGGCATAAGCATACAATCGTACACCTTCTGTCGTGCCACCTTTCGCCACTCGTCAAAGTCGGTAATATCGCTATTTCCCCATGCAAGAGGGTATTTAAGATCCTCAAGCAAACTGTCGGCATAGACAGGGAGATTGCGCATAAACTCATATTTCTGTCGGGTAGGAACACTATACATCTTACCGTCCGGGTATTTCTGTGCAATACCAGGAAGGGAGAGAAATAATGATATGACAATCAATAGAGTTCGCATATAGTTTCGTAGAATTATGCAAAAATAGCTCAAAATCTTGGAAATACGACTATTCTCTGTATATTTTAGGGAATATTAACTATATTCACGTCACAAACATACAAACAAATACGTTATAGTATTAGGTGTTTTATACGAATTCGCCGAACTTACGTTAAATCACAACGAATTAAACGAATTTAAACGAATAATTTGTTGTACCCTCAAAAAAATGCACAAGAGCGTAATACCCAATCAAAACGAATGAAAATTCGATAAATTCGTTGTTATAAAGAACATGCGCTGGGACATAACAACGAATTAATCGAATTAAAACGAAAAAATCGATGATTTCGTTGTTAAACAAATCATGTGTAATAACAATCTGCAATGAATAAATAATTGAATAAGAATAATAACTAATGAAGAAGATCTTAATCTCTCTCGCTTGTGCAGTAATATGCTGCGCTTGTGATGCTCGTCGCAACAATGCTATGACTGACGGGCAGAAGAACATCCAGACTGAGACTACGTCTGACACAAATGATGTTCAGGAAGGTGTTGCTGATGGTCAGATGGCACCAGATTTCACTCTCAACGACATCAACGGCAAGCCTTTGGCTCTGTCAAGTCTGAGAGGGAAGTATGTTCTCATTGATTTCTGGGGTACTTGGTGTATCTGGTGTGTAAGAGGTATGCCAATGATGAAGGAGTACTATAAGAAATACTACGATAAAATGGAGATTTTAGGCGTGGATTGCAATGATCCTGAGAAGAAATGGAAGGCTGCTGTCAAGGAGCTTGATCTGCCTTGGAAGCATGTCTATAATCCAAAGGGTTCGTCTGAGATATTACAGAAATATCAGATTCAAGGCTTTCCAACAAAGATTCTCGTTGATCCTGAAGGAAAGATAGCAAAGACCGTAATCGGAGAAGATCCTGCGTTCTATCAGTATCTTGACGAGACTCTTAAATGAAAAATGAAAAGTGAACAATGAAAAATACATATTACAAATTGTACAGGTTTTCATTTTTCACTTTTCATTTTCAAATTACAGGATATCAAGGGAACACCGTAGTTTCTTTGCGAATTTGCAATTACAACAATTACAATTACAATAAGAAAATATGCGCACCCTATCACGTGATTTTACCTCTAATACTATATATATTTATATAAATATATATAGTATTAGTATTTAATGTGCAAGTCTTTTTAGGGGTAAGAATGTGTGTCCATATTTTATTGTAATTATGTAATTGTAATTGTCGGGTATATTGAAGATACAAAAAGTTAACCCAAAATACAGAGGATAGGGGTATAATTATAGTGAGGGAAGCATTGAAACATAACAACGAATCAAAACAATCCGCCATTCTAAAAACACGCGCAAAAAGAGATAACAACGAATTAAACGAATTAAGACGAAGATATGAATACTATTTAGACGGGAATTGCGAAGCAAATAATTCGTTGTTGAAAAAAATATTGAAAAAAGTTGCCATTTGCCCTTGTTTTTTTTCGATTTTGAAGTATAAGTAAGTAGAGGGGTGTGATAAGTGAAGAACGAAGAGTGAAGAATGAAAAATACCATTCGGCACTTGGCCATCGCTGAAGTTAGCAAGTCCGATGCAAGTCCGTTGCAAAACCGTTCCAAATCCCATTCTGGAATGGGCGAATGAGGGGAGGGATTATGGTTAAGAGATTAGGGATTAGAGATTAGAGGTTAGGGGTTAGTGAAAACCACAGCCGTTGCAGTTTCCGCAGTTGCATTTCTTGCCATTACCATCGCCTGTATCACAACAGCTGTTCTTGCCATGATTGCCTTTGAAATATGAGATTGCAACCATGACAAACGCCAAGAGGACGACGGATAGGAGGATGATGCTGACGAGGTTCATGGAGGATGATGCTGACGAGGTTCATTTTTTTCAAAAGTTAAGAGTGAAGAGTGAAAAGTGAAGAATTTGAGTTTGTTTTGCAAATCAATATCTATCACTGAAATACTTGCTGTTGAAAATGTAATTCAAATTCTTCACTTTTCACTCTTCACTCTTCGTTCATTTAGAACATCCAGTACGCAAGCAATGCCACGACATAGGCAATGGCACATTGACCGAAGACTACGGCAACGGCGTATTTCTTACCAATTTCCCTGCGGATTGAAGCTATTGCAGCCACACAAGGGGTATAGAGCAAGCAGAATACGAGCAGGGAAACTGCCGATGAAACCGTTAAAATGGTGTTTATAGTCGTTCCTGCGCCGAAAAGTACGGTGAGAGTACTAACTACACTCTCCTTAGCCATAAAGCCGCCTACAAGGGCTGTACATACGCGCCAGTCGCCAAATCCGAGTGGGGCAAAGACTGGAGATACGAAATCGGCTACTATTCCGAGGATTGAGTCATCGGCATTCTCCACATGCTGAAGGTGGAAACCGAACGACTGGAGGAACCATATAACGATTGTCGCCATGAAGATGACGGTAAAGGCACGCTGAAGGAAGTCACGGCTCTTCTCCCAAAGGAGCATAAAAGTAGAGCGTGCTGACGGCATTCGGTAGTTTGGCAACTCCATGACGAAAGGCACAGGATTTCCACGATAGAATGTCTTCTTCAGGATGAGTGCCACGATGATTCCGACTATTATACCAAGAAGATAGAGTGCTACCATTACAAGAGCAGCATTATCTGGGAAGAAAGCTGCACAGAAGAATGCGTAGATAGGGAGCTTTGCCGTACATGACATGAAAGGCGTGAGCATAATGGTGATCTTACGGTCGCGCATTGAAGGTAACGTGCGACTTGACATCACAGAAGGTACGGAACAGCCGAATCCTATGAGCAAAGGCACGATGGAACGGCCAGAAAGACCGAGTTTACGCAGTGGACGATCCATTACGAAGGCTATTCTCGCCATATAGCCTGAATCCTCAAGCATGGACAGGAAGAAGAACAGAGTGACGATGATAGGCACAAAACTTGCCACGCTTCCCACACCTGCATAGACACCATCGATGATGAGAGAACGCACGATATCGTTCACTTCCCACGATTTCATCGCATTTTCTGAGATTTCGGTAAACCACTCTATTCCGCCCTCTAACAGCTCTTGGAGTGTTCCGCCTATAACATCAAAGGTAAGCCAGAAAATTGCCGCCATGATGCCTAAAAACGCGGGAATAGCGGTGTGTTTACCCGTAAGCACCGCGTCTATCTTCTCAGAACGGTAGTGTTCCTTGCTCTTATGAGGATGAGTAACCGATCTCTTACATATGTTCTGGATGAATGAGAATCGCATATCAGCCATAGCTGCTGCACGGTCAAGTCCTCGCTCTTCCTCCATCTGACAAAGGATATGCTCGATGGTTTCGCGCTCATTCTGCGAAAGCTTGAGAGCATCAATGACGAGTTTATCGCCTTCCACGAGCTTTGAAGTGGCAAAGCGGATAGGGATATCAGCACGCTTGGCATGATCTTCAATCAGGTGCATTATAGCATGAAGACAACGATGCACGGCTCCTCCATGTTCTTCCTTTGAGCAGAAATCCTGAATGGCTGGTACCTCCTGATAGGTGGCAATGTGCATGGCATGCTCCACAAGCTCTGAGATTCCCTCGCCCTTGGCTGCAGAGATTGGCACCACAGGTATTCCGAGCATAGACTCCATCTCATTGACATGGACGTATCCGCCATTTCCCTCCAATTCATCCATCATATTGAGGGCAAGAACCATCGGAATACCAAGTTCCATGAGCTGCATGGAGAGGTAGAGGTTACGCTCTATGTTGGTGGAATCAACGATATTGATGATGCACTTAGGTTTCTCTTCAAGAATGAACTTACGGCTTACTACCTCCTCGCTGGTGTATGGAGAGAGTGAATAGATGCCTGGAAGATCGGTGACTTCGGTGTTTTTCTGTCCTCTGATAGCTCCTGTCTTGCGATCAACGGTAACACCAGGGAAGTTACCCACATGCTGATTGGCACCTGTAAGCTGATTAAAAAGCGTGGTCTTTCCGCAGTTCTGGTTTCCTGCAAGGGCAAATGTGAGTATCTCTCCCTCTGGAAGTGGATGGGCATGGGTAGGATCGTGATAGATGCCCGGCTCTCCGATACCCGGGTGATGACCTGACATGAGGCGCGGCTCTTCCTCTTCATCATCAGTCGCCACATAAGGGGTTATGTCTATCTTCTCTGCATCTGCAAGGCGCAGGGTGAGTTCATAACCGTGAATGGTGAGCTGCATAGGATCGCCCATAGGAGCATATTTCTTGAGTTTAACGACTGCTCCCGGGATAAGTCCCATGTCGAGGAAGTGCTGACGAAGTGAACCGCTACCTCCAACGGTTGTAACGGTTGCTGATTGTCCGATATTAAGTTCTTTTAGTGTCATCAAGTGCAAAATTACTAAAAATCGACTTATTTTCAATAAGTAGGTATGAAATATTAGCATCTCAGAGGGAAAAATACCTACAAATGATGATAATATCATTAAAAAATGTACTTAATCTTTGACATTCGGCGTTTTATTAGTATTTTTGCAGAGAAATTCCAAAGTTAAACAATAAACAGATTCAAAAAATGAAGAAGACTTTAATACTAGGCCTCATTGCCATGATGGCTCTTGTGGCTAACGCACAGGATCAGAAGAAAGAGGCTTGTGATAACAAGTGCAAGACTGAGAAGTGCGAGAAGAAGGAGTGTTGCAAGAAAGCTTGCGACAAGGACAAGAAGTGTGCTAAGAAGTCTTGCGACAAAGCTAAGAAAGGCTGTGACAAGGCTAAGAAGACCGACGGCCAGACTGGCGCTACGAAGCAGGAAGGTAAAAAGTAATTGTCTGGTGTAAAGAGTAAAGTAGAAAGTGTAAAGAATAAAGAAATGGAAAAGCTTATAATTAACAACTACGAGGAGTTCGCTTCATACGAGGGACAGATTCTCGGTACTTCTGACTATGTAGAACTGACCCAGGAGCGTATCAACCTGTTTGCTGACGCTACTCTCGACCACCAGTGGATTCACGTTGACACAGAGCGTGCAAAGACAGAGAGCCAGTTTGGCACAACCATCGCTCACGGTTATCTCACACTCTCTGTACTTCCACATCTCTGGGAACAGATTGTTGACGTAAGGAACGTGAAGATGCTCGTAAACTACGGTATTGACAAGATGAAGTTCGGACAGCCAGTACTTTCTGGTCAGAGCATCAACCTCACCACAAAGCTCCAGAGCATACAGAATCTCCGTGGTGCAGTGAAGACAGAGGTTAAGTTCACCATGAACGTTAAGGAAACAGGCAAGAAGGCTCTCGAAGGTGTAGCTATCTTTATCTACTATTTTGAAGCGTAACCCGTCCCTTCGGGAAGTGAAGAGTGAATAGTGAAAAGTGAAGAATTTGAGTTACTTTTTATTGTTGAAAGGCAATCAATGACCTTGAAACTACAATACTAACTCAAATTCTTCACTTTTCACTCTTCACTTTTCACTTATTTGCTCTTCTTCTTCATCACCAGCACATTCATTCCATCTGGAGTACGTTGGTAATCCACCTCGTCCATCATTTGCTGAACGAGGAAGATACCTAATCCACCTATTTTTCGCTTCTCTGCATCAAGGTTTATATCCACGTCAGGAGCCTGCTCCAAAGGATTGAATGGCTTTCCATCGTCCTTCAGAACAAAAGTGACAGTATCAGCTTCCTTGTCAGCATCTAATGTGAAGGTATGCTCTCCACCTTCAGGATAGGCATACTGCATGACATTGACCACAGCCTCCTCAAGCACCAGGTTCAACTGGAAACTTGTGTCTGGATCAATGGCATACTCACTACATACCTGATCGATGAAATCAGCTAATAATGGCACTTGCGAGATATCGTTCTTTAAGAGCAACTGCATAACTCCTCTTTTTATCGCCGTAGAAGACAAAAACAATTAAGCGTGAGGTTATTTCAATCCTCAAACTTAAACAGGGCTGTGAAGCCTGTAATGGCGAAAACCTGCTTAACGGCAGGGATTGCACCCTTGATGGTTACATCGCCACCCTGAGAGATTGTTTTCTTACGAAGAGAGAGGAAGATACGCAGGCCAGAAGAGGATATAAACTCCATCTTTTCACAGTTGAGCACAATATGCTTATCAGCGTTTTCCATAAGCTCTTCCATGTCAATGGCAAACTGTGTAGAAGCTGCTGTATCAAGACGACCTTCGAGGATACCTGTTATGGTGGTATCATTCTTTTCTATTGTTAGTTTCATAGTTTTAATTATTATATGATTAAAATTGTTTCTTTAGGATTACGAGTGCAAATATATGAAATCTTTTTCTTTCTACCAAGAAAAAATGTCAAAAATTGTAAAAAAAGAAGGAACTGACAGTATAAAAACCATCAGTTCCCTTATTTTATGACCAAGAAATCACCTAATTCTTAGTCAGCGAGCTTTGCCTTGATGAACTCGCGGTTAAGGCGAGCAATGTTAGCAATAGACTCGTTCTTAGGGCATACAGCCTCACAAGCACGTGTGTTTGTACAGTTACCGAAGCCCAGCTCATCCATCTTGGCAATCATAGCCTTAGCACGCTTTGCAGCCTCTGGACGGCCCTGTGGGAGGAGTGCGAGCTGTGATACCTTAGAAGAGAGGAAGAGCATAGCAGAACCGTTTTTACAAGCTGCTACGCAAGCACCACAACCGATACATGTAGCGCAGTCCATAGCTTCGTCAGCATTCTGCTTAGGGATGAGGATAGCGTTAGCATCCTGAGCCTGGCCTGTGCGGATAGTGTTGTAACCACCAGCAGCAATGA
Organism: uncultured Bacteroidales bacterium; assembly: GCA_902778265.1. GTDB lineage: Bacteria > Bacteroidota > Bacteroidia > Bacteroidales > Bacteroidaceae > Prevotella. The sequence goes on from CACYXI010000027.1 coordinate 46,865, forward strand.
TCTTATCGAATGCTGAACGGTCAACCATACAGTCCTTGATAACAGGGAAACCTGCTGAACGCCAAGGCTCTACAACGATAGTCTCGCCGTCCTTGAAACGACGCATGTAAAGCTGACATGTTGTAGCACCGCTCTCTGTCTTACCATGAGGAGTACCGTTGATGTAGAGTGAGCACATACCACAGATACCCTCACGACAATCATGATCGAATACGAAAGGCTCCTTACCCTCGTTGATCAGCTGCTCATTGAGCATATCGAGCATCTCAAGGAATGAAGTATCATCAGGGATGTTCTTCATTTCACGCTCATCGAAATGACCCTTATCCTTAGGACCATTGAGTACAGGGGTTGTATCATCATTGCCCTGATACTCCCAAGCACCTACGTAGAAGAAGTTCTCGTCGTCGCGCTTAGCCTCACCTTCCTCTGTCTGGTGCTCCTCACGGAAGTGACCACCACATGACTCCTCACGGTGGAGAGCGTCAGTAGCGATGAGTTCGCCCATAAGGATGAAGTCGCGGAGGTGGATAGCCTTGTCAAGCTCAACGTTGAGACCTTCCTTAGCTCCTGGAACGAAGAGGTTAGTGTTGAACTCCTGACGAAGTGCCTTGATGAGCTTGATACCCTCTTCAAGACCCTGCTTGGTACGACCCATACCAACGTGCTCCCAAAGGATGTGACCAAGCTCCTTGTGGATAGAATCCACAGAACGCTTACCCTTGATGTTAAGGAGACGTGTAAGCTCTGCGTCAACTGCCTTCTCTGCCTCAGCGAACTCAGGCATATCGGTAGAAAGACGTGGCCAGATTGACTGGTCAGCGAGGTAGTTCTGAATAGTATAAGGAAGTACGAAGTAACCGTCAGCAAGACCCTGCATAAGAGCAGAAGCACCAAGACGGTTAGCACCGTGGTCAGAGAAGTTACACTCACCGATA
>CACYXI010000028.1 GCA_902778265.1 uncultured Bacteroidales bacterium
TCGTCAGCCTTTGTTGTAGGAGTGATGATTGGCTCTGGGAAACGCTGGTTCTCCTTCATTCCCTCTGGAAGCTTAACACCACAGATCTCACGGCAACCGTTCTTGTAGTCGCGCCATGCAGAACCTGTAAGGATACCACGGATAATCATCTCAACACGGAATCCCTCGCACTTCAGACCTACAGTAACCTGTGGATCAGGAGTAGCCAACTTCCAGTTAGGGCAGATGTCAGCAGTTGCATCAAGGAACTTAGCCGCAATCTGATTCAGAACCTGTCCCTTGAAAGGAATACCCTTTGGCAGAATTACATCGAATGCAGAGATACGGTCTGTTGCAACCATTACCATCAAATCATCATTGATTGTGTACACGTCACGAACCTTACCGTGATATACGGCGGTCTGACCCTTAAAGTTAAACTCAGTCTTTGTTAATGCGTTCATTGTTATATTTATCAAATGCGTTTACAATTCTCGTTACAAGACAATATCCTTGTCATTCAACTGAATAATTGAGATTCCCTCCGTATTTTTCAGCACATCCATAGCCACGGCAAGACCACTCTTAACCGAATGCGGTAAATCCACCTGTGTCATATCGCCCGTGATAATCATCTTCGTGTTCCAGCCCATACGGGTAAGGAACATCTTGATCTGTGCGGATGTAGTGTTCTGAGCCTCATCGAGTATCACCACAGCATCACTCAATGTTCTTCCTCGCATAAAGGCAAGCGGAGCTATCTGAATGATTTTCTTCTCCATCATGTCCTGAAGCTTCACCGCAGGAATCATATCCTCAAGGGCATCATACAGAGGCTGGAGATATGGATCAATCTTCTCTTTCATGTCGCCCGGAAGGAAACCGAGCTTTTCACCAGCCTCCACGGCAGGACGCGAAAGGATTATTCTCTTTGCCGTCTTCTCCTTGAGAGCCTTCACGGCAAGCGCAATACCGAGGTATGTCTTACCAGTTCCCGCAGGTCCCACGGCAAACACCATGTCATTCTCATTGAAAGCATCTACAATCTGTTGCTGATTGGCAGAGCGTGAGCGGATAGGACGACCAGAGATATTATACAGCAAAGCGTCATCACTTCCGTCACCCTTCATAGGGTTGCCCTTTATAATGTCGAGAATATCCTCATCGCTGATAGTGTTGTATTTCAGCAGATGACGACGTATTTTCTCTATATTCTCCTCAAAGCGACACATCTCCTCCTCGTCACCGAGAACACGGATCACATTGTCGCGTGCAACGATTCTCAACTTAGGATAGAGCGACTTGATAATTTGCAGGTGACAGTTGCCAACACCATACAGTTCAACGGGGTCGATATCCTCAATTATTAAATGCTTTTCTATCAATTTTCTTTAATACTATAAAATTTTTCTGCAAAATTACAAAAAGGTTTTCATATTTCATCATTTTTTTCGTATCTTTGTGCCACAAAACTAAAAAAAATTGTATGAAAGTCTCTAAAAAAGCATATTTACACGTTTTTACCATCATAGTTCTAGCTCTTGGGTTGCTCCGACTCACTACCGACATCGACGAGCCAAGATCTGCCCAAGATATTGCAATGGCTGATTCCTTAGCCGTGGAAAATGAAGAGGTGGAAGCCTCGGAGGAACCGGAATCTCCGATTATTCCGGATTCTCCGGACAATCCAGAAAAGTCAGATAATCCGGCATCTCCCATCGCCTCTCTCCCCCCCGACACGCGAAAGCATCACAAGATCTTCAGCGTGCCTGACTACGACAAGGCTTTCCCTGATTCCCAGAGCGTGCAGATCGTAGCCGCTCAGAAATATGGAGTTAAACCCGTAAAGGACGACAAGGATGCTGAGAACCGAAAGGACGAACTGGTGTATATCGGCTCTTCGCCTTGGTATCATGTGGATAGGCTCAGTTCAAGCAGCCCTTATCTCGTGCCTCGTGCTGCCGTTCTCTTGCAGGACATCGGTCGTGCATTTCTCGACTCGTTGGATGCGAAAGGTGTACCATTGCATAAGATCATCACTACCAGCGTTTTGCGCACAAAGGCTAATGTGCAGAAACTTCGTACTCACAACGGAAACGCCACAGAAAACTCATGCCATCTCTATGGCACGACTGTAGATATTTGCTATAACAGATACAAGACCGTTCAGGATCCGAAAGGACCTAAACGTCGCGAGGTGACTAACGACACTCTGAAATGGATTCTAAGCGAGGTTCTTAGGGATATGCGTCAGCAAGGTCGTTGCTACATCAAATACGAGAAGAAGCAAGGTTGTTTCCACCTAACGACAAGGTAATGCCCTCGCTTCACCTTCGTTCTTCCTTCGCTCTTCCTCCGTACCAAAGTCGGTGCAAAGTCGGTGCAAAGTCGGTGAAGAAGCAATTTTCAATAGGAGTTGCACCGAGTTTGGTTAGGAGGAACAAGGGAGTCACAACGAATTTTCAACGAACCATCAGTATCCTATCAAAGCAATTATTTAGCACAACAAAATGGCTATCCTTGCCCTCACCTTCCCGCTATTATTTATATTCCACGATTTGGAAGAGATTATCGGCATGAGGCGTTTCATAAACCGAAACGCAGATATGCTACAAAGCCGTTTCCCTTTTCTTTACAAAAGGTTCAAGAATTTCACTACCGAAGGATTCGCCCTTGCGGTAATGGAAGAATTTGTTGTGTTCACAGCCATATCCCTTGTCGCTATATATTTCGACAACTACCTATGTTGGAACATTTGGTTTGGCGGTTTCCTTGGACTTACCGCACATTATGTAGTGCACATAGGTCAGGCATTAGTAATCCGCAGATACATCCCTGCATTAATCACAAGCATTATCTGTCTGCCAATCAGCGTATTAATTCTTCACCACTGCTATGATTTAATAGAAATAAATGTATGGCATATAATCATAGGATTAGCAATCGTCGCACTTAACATGGTACCTGCATTAAAAATTGCAGGTAGAGGTCACTAAAAAGCGAAAAAGTGATGATGAAAAAAAACATTTCCATCATCACTTTTTCATTATTTCATTACGACCTTCTTACCATTAACTATATACATGCCTTTTGGCTGCATCTCAGTTACTTTATGTCCTTGCAGATCGTAAATGGCAGTTTTCTTTTCTGATAGTTCACGTTCGATAGACCTTAAACCAGTAGTCTGTTCCTTTGGCATAATCTGATCTGCATGATCCTTCCAGAATTCCGCATTACGATAAGTTTCAAGCGCGTTTTCAGGCACATAGATAGTGCAGAGGTAACCAAATGATTCTACACTATAAAGAGTTGCAGGAGTTTCTGATGTAAATTCTATTACTAAATCGTCGTCATACCATTGAGGAAACGCTTTATCACCTATTTCCGTTACATCTTTACCGATTTTTACGTATTCCAACAAAGTACCAAATAACGCATAATCACCAATGCTTGTTACGCCGTCTGAAATGTTTGCCTTTCCAAGGGGGCAAGCAGCGAAGGCCCTTCTTCCTATGCTTTTAACGCTACTTGGAATTGTGATTTCAGTAATTTCCTTGCAAGCATTGAAGGCTCCTTCTTCTATGCTTTTAACGCTACTTGGAATTGTCAGCTCAGTAAAGCCACAACCTGCAAAAGCATGAGACTCGATACTTGTAATACCATTCGGGATGTTTACCTTTGCAAGCGAACTACACCCCCAAAAAGCTTCATCTGCGATGTATTTAACACTGTTTGGCATTGTTACCTCAGTAAGTGCGTAACACTCTTTGAATGCTGCAAATTCAATGCATATAACACTATTTGGTATTGATACTTTTGTAAGTGCACAACAATCATGGAAGGATTCCCTACCGATATGGGTGACACCATCCTCAATAACTACAGATTTTATTTTTGTTATCTCAGAAATCCATGGCACTGAATTATGATGATATGCATCTTCCTTCCAATATCCGAATGAACTCATCGGACCGATTCCATAGATACGGAGAGTATAGTCATCATACAATTCATATTTCACACCTGATCCGCAATAGCCGGACTTAATGACATTCTTCTCCTTTTCAGCACCATTCCATGTCATCTCTACGTCAGATGACTGAAGCGCATCAATTCCATCTGCCTGTGCATAGCTCATAGAAGTTGCACAAAGCATAACTAATAATATTCCAAATAACTTCTTCATTGCTGTGTTATTTTTTTATTACTTATTCACCACCTTCTTTCCATTGACGATATAAATTCTATTAGGCAGCATCTCTGTCACCCTACGTCCTTGCAGGTCATAAACTGCATCCGCTTTCATTGCTGTCTGTCTATTATCAACAGAACTGATGCCTGTAGTTTTATACCCATAAAATGAATCCTTATAACGCGTCCAATCTTCCGAACTGCGATAATAATCGAGCATTGTTTCTGGCACACGAATAATGACGTTTTCAGGCTCAGCAAAAGCATTATTATTAACTGTACGGCCGTCACGTACGACACTGGCAAGTGTTACTGGAGTTTCAGAAGTAAACTCAATGACAGTTTTGATGTTTGGATTGACATGATATAATAAGAAAAGACCTTCATTTATAGTAGTAACGCCCTTGCCAATCTTTGCGTATTTCACATTGTCACAACTACCGAATGCACACTCACCTATTGATGTAACAGCGTCAGGAATGATTATTTCTGTCAACGAAGTACAAGCGCAGAAGGCATATTCTCCTATGTTTGTAACACTATTCGGGATGTCTATATGTGTAAGTGAACTACAAAATGAGAAGGCTCTTTCTGCGATTGTCACAAGACCATCATGAATATTAAGTTCAGCAAGTGAAGTGCAATCATAAAAAGCAAAAGCTCCAATGCTTGTCACGCTGTTAGGAATGTTTATCTTTTTTAACGAAGTACAATCTTCGAAAGCATAGCTACCTATGCTTGTAACACTGTTGGGAATGCTTACATCAGCAAGTGAATAACATCTCTCGAATGCACCAGCACCGATTCGGGTGACACCATCCTCAATAACTATGGATTTTATTTTATGTTCCCATGATAGCCACGGCACATCGGCATACGTGTCACCATTAGAAACAAAAAAATTAAAATTGTACATTGCTCCCTTTCCGAAGATACGGAGAGTATAATCGTCATACAACTCGTAATTGACATTCTTTCCGCAAGAGCCGGAATCAATTACCTTTCCCATTGCCGCACCATCCGAAGCCATCACAATGTCTGATGACTTATGTGTAGCAATTTCATCTGCCTGTGCATACATCATAGGAGTTACACAAAGCATTACAGTCAATACGCCAAATGTTTTTTTCATCATTACTATTGTTTTTATTAATATAATAATAAAAGGAATTATCAAAGACTTACAGAGCGGAAGACTATGTGCATACGACATTGAGCCTTGCAACCTACAGATCTATGAAATCCAATAAATTATAAAATCGATCTTTATTCTTCAACATTTAAAATTCGCCATTTTTCTTTGTAAAGGATAGTAGCGAGTCTTCTTCGTCTATCTGTTGCATCCCTTTCCAACGAATGACAGGAAATGAACAATCAACAATCGTTTGCAAAAGTAGTAAATATTTTTATATCCTGCAAATTTTTACAACAAAAATTCACCTAATTCATAAAAAAATGCAATTCACTTGCCATTCCTCCCTTTTTCATCCGAACCAAACTCGATGAAGGTTCGCTCTATGTCCGCTATTATAGCGGAGGTTCATCGAGTTTGGTTCCTTGGCAGAGCGGAGTCATAACGGATTTACAACGGACTTATCCTTTACTTTTCTATTGATTTCTTTGGTCGTGTAGGATTTTTTGTTTACTTTTGCGCTCAAAAATAAGAAAACCCACTTATGGAGATAATAAGAGCAACAAAGACGGCAGAACAAGCAGGAGCCTATTATGTTCGCATTCAGGCTATGGCACGGAAACATCAGATTCCTCTCAACGTGGAATTTGACGAGCATGACACGCCCGAGACAAAGTACATCGTTGTGATTGACAACTACTTACCAATAGCCACTTGTCGTTTGTATGCAATAAACGAAGAACAAGTCATGCTTGGTCGTATTGTTGTTCTCCCTGAATATCGTCTTCAAGGACTTGGCACTCTCGTTGTCAAGGAAGCAGAGAAATGGGCAAAGGAACTTGGCTATCATACAGCCATAGTAGAGAGCCGAGATAACAAGATTCATTTCTATGAGACAATGGGATATGTGGCAGACTTCTCACAGAAGATCATCGGAGAAACATTTACCTGTTATAGAATGGAAAAGGAATTGTAACGCATAAAATATGAAGAAAATATTTTGTATTATATTTGCTATGCTTGGCATTTCTGGCTATATGATAGCTCAGAACACATCTAAAGTGGCTTCACACACCTTTGTGGTGGATGGCGAATTGCCTATTCCTACAGAGAAAAAGGAATTGGGAAATAGCGAGGAAATCGCAAAATACTGGGCTCAGAATGAACGCACCGGCCGTGTGATAGCAACAAGCTGGGGCAAGAAATCAATGCATCTGCCTAATCAATCAATATTCTTCAATTGTCTTGTGGAAGCATACGCAGGACATTATTCCGTAATACTATCACCTGACATAATCTGGACAGTAATAAGTCAAGGATTCTGTCATTATATAAGTACAAATTCAGAGAAATTAAGGGATAAAATAGTGAATCATGAGGGAAAAGCTACAATTTCCGTTGTATCTCAACATGACTTATATTCGCCTCATGTAGATTGGAACAATATCCTTGATGGCTTTGACAAGCAGATTGCAGATAACACCAAGGGAAATCTCTCAGATATGATGAGAGCAGATTTCAGCACCACAGGAACGACAGAACGCATAGCCTCTCAGGTAACGCTTATGAGTGCTGTGAAATCATACTTTAATTATAAGGCTGAACATTTCATTTGTGGCATTCCATCAATTACAATAGAAGGAACTCCAGATGATTGGAGAAAGATGATTGATAAAACAGAGAAACTAAGAAACTACGACCTCGCTTGGTGGGTAGAAGACTTAACACCAATACTACAGGAGTTCGTCAAGGCAGCCGAGGGCAATGCCGATAAAAGTTTCTGGCAGAATATAGTAAAGAAAAACCGTCCAGAAAAATTGAAGAAAAGTGCTGGATGCGGTGTTAAAGACCCATCCAGATTTGACGGATGGTTCCTTAAACTTATGCCTTTTGACAAAGATGGACGAACCCCGGAAACGGTTGTGTATGGCAGAGATGACATGCTTACCAATGTTGTAAGTGCACCATTCACTTATGTGGTCAAAGATCACACAGGTAAAATAATCAGTCAAACTCCAATGGATATTGCAGCAGGATTGGTAGGTATTGAAATAGACGATAAAACCCATGCCATGCGTCCACAAATAGGTTGGATGGTATCTGAGAGTAATCCTAATAGCTTTATTGAAAAAGCTTATGAATGCTATAATAGCGTTAAAACAATTAGAGTTAGTAGGATTCCCGAAGAACTCAAAAAGATTGAGCATCTTGAAATGCTTTTCTTGGAATTTACTGGTGAGGTAGTAATACCAGAATGGATGGACAAACTCAATATTGATTATATAAAGATTAAAGGCAATATCGCCCCAGAACTTGGAGAGGAGCTAAAAAGACGCTTTAAAGATCGAGAGGTAAAAGTTTATGAAACAAGTGTCACAATATCTGTGAAAGAATAGTTTCATAAACTCCATTCATAACTAAACACAAAAGAGGATAACGTATCATTTCGCTACATCATCCTCTCTTGTTTTTGAAAAGCATAATCTGCTTTAGATATTTGAATCTGTCTCGTCCTTCATATCTATAAATTGGCCTTCGCTATCGTAGAACTCATACTGAAGCATAGCGAGTTTCTGAGAAGGGATAACGCTAACACCAAGACCATATTTCATCTGCCACTTACGCTTGATGGAGATAATTCCCTTGGTGATATAAGCCTCAACATACGGATGAACGTAGAGGGTGAACTTATTGATTCCCACCTTGTTGACGAGGTTCGCAATCTTATTCTCAAGAATCTCCGTAAACAGCATACTTGACTTGATAGTGCCTGTTCCCTGACAGGTTGGGCAAACCTCCTCGACCGTGACATCCATAGCAGGACGGACACGCTGACGGGTAATCTGCATGAGTCCAAACTTAGACAGAGGCAGGATGTTATGACGAGCTCTATCCTTCTGCATATTCTTGCACATTCGCTCATAAAGCAACTGGCGATCCTCTGCAAGATTCATATCTATGAAATCAACGATAATGATACCGCCCATATCACGCAGACGTAGCTGACGAGCAAGTTCGTCGGCAGCACCAAGATTCACGTCAAGTGCATTAGCCTCCTGACCGTTTACACCACGAGCACGATTACCGCTATTGACATCAACAACGTGCATAGCCTCTGTATGCTCAATGATGAGATACGCACCATGAGCATAGCTTACGGTCTTGCCAAAACCAGACTTCAACTGACGGGTGACGTTGAAATTATCGAAGATTGGCACCTTACCAGTATATTGCTTCACGATACCGACCTTCGTTGGCGCAATAAGAGATACATACTCACGCACCTCATTATACACCTCCTCATCGTTGACGTAGATATTCTCGTAAGTAGGGTTGAAGAGATCACGAAGCAAGGCAACGCTACGACTTGTCTCTTCATAGATAAGCATTGGTCGCTTAGTGGTTCGTTGCATCTTAGCAACAGCATCCGTCCAACGCTTGTAAAGCACCTTTATCTCGTTCTCCAGTTCCTCAACACGAAGACCTTCTGCAACGGTACGCACGATAATGCCGCAATTCTTCGGACGAAGTGTCTGAACGAGCTGCTTGAGTCGTGCACGCTCCTCGGCACTCTTTATCTTTGACGATACGGCTACCTTTGAGCCAAAAGGCATAAGGACAAGATAACGACCGGCAAACGAGAGTTCGCCTGTGAGTCGTGGGCCTTTTGTAGAAATTGGTTCCTTGACAATCTGGACAAGAACTTCCTGACCAACGGTAAGAGCCTGTGCAACAGAGCCTTCTTTCTCAAGATCGGGCATACGCTGCGCGTTCTCGAAAGGCATAAGATGCTGATGATCGCTGTTTACCTGCTTGATGTACTTGGCATAGGAATTGAAGTTCTGTCCCATATCAAGATAGTGCAGAAAGGCATCCTTCTCGAAACCGACATCCACGAAGCAAGCATTAAGACCAGGCATAATCTTACGGACTTTAGCAACATAGACATTGCCGACACTAAATGATGCCGACCGAGGTTCGGTCTGATACTCAACCAGATCCTTATCCTCCAATAGTGCAATACTGATCTCTTTCTCCTTTACGTCAATTATTACCTCGCTTGTCATTTTTGAAAATTGAGAATTGAAAATTTACAAGACACATTATAGCACTCTCTACACAAAAAAAATGGAAATTAGGGTGTGCACAGCATAGTCAATATGGTGGCACACCCTATTCTGCCTGATAACAGAACGCTACAGGCACACGTCAGAGCTTACTTGCTCTTATGACGATTCTTGCGCAGTCTCTTCTTACGCTTGTGAGTAGCATATAACTTTAAACTTCTGTTTCTCAGCAAAAGAATTAATCCTCTGCTGTAACTTCCTCACCCTTCATGCGCTGTACGAAGCTCTTAGCAGGCTTGAAGCCTGGGAAGTCGTGCGGAGCAATAAGAAGAGTTGTTTTCTGAGAAATATTTCGAGCAGTCTTTTCTGCACGATGCTTTACCTGGAATGTGCCGAAACCACGGAGATAAACGTTTTCCTTGTTACACATAGAATCCTTGACGCACTCCATGAAAGACTCGATAACAGCAGCTACGTCTCTCTTCTGGAGACCAGTGTTGTTAGTGATTTCGTTGATGATATCTGCCTTTGTCATTTTATTGATTAAATTATGATATTTCGAAAATTGCGATGCAAAGTTACAACATTTTCTTGTCATACGGAAATTTTTTAAGCATTTTTTTATCTAAATATCTAAAATGTGGGTAGTTGAGTGTAGAAAATTGGATATTTATACTTGTTTCTGAAACTTTTTTAGTAATTTTGCACCTTAATTAAATAGTAAATGCAAGATAACAAGCGAATTAATGAAAGTTTCAATAGTAAAATACAACGCCGGTAACATTTTCTCGGTCATCAATTCGGTTAAAAGACTCGGTATTGAGCCTCTTTGGACGGATGATCCACAGGAGATTGCAACATCTGACCGCGTGATATTCCCTGGTCAGGGACATGCAAGGACAGCAATGGACTATCTGCGCGAACACAACCTCGACAAGGTTATTGCAGACCTTAAGCAACCTGTTCTCGGCATCTGCATCGGACAGCAGCTTCTTTGTCAGCACTCAGAGGAGGGCGATACTGACTGCATAGGAATCTTCCCAATCAACGTGCGCCGCTTCCAGCCAACCTGCCATGAGCAGAAAGTTCCAGCAATGGGTTGGAATGCAATACACGACCTGAAATCACCACTCTTCAAGGGACTGAATGAGAACGACTACGTTTATTTCGTTCACTCCTACTATTGCGAGATGTGTGACTATACGGCGGCAACATCCGATTACATTCTCCCCTACTCTGCATCATTACATAAGGATAACTTCTACGCAATGCAGTTCCACCCAGAGAAGAGCGGAAAGGTAGGACACAAGATTCTGGAGAACTTCATTAATCTAAATGTATAAATGAAAGGACCCTCTCCCCGCTCCCCCTTAAAGGGGGAGAGCCGGTTCGCGGTAGGAAGTCTCCCTTCAAGGGAGATTTAGAGGGTCTTTCATTTTAGAATTTATAAAACAATAAATAATGATTGAACTCATACCAGCCATAGACCTTATTGACGGCAAGTGCGTCCGTCTGACAAAAGGAGACTATGACAGCAAGAAAATATACAACGAAGACCCAGTAGCTCAGGCAAAAGAGTTTGAGGCTCTCGGATTCAAGCGTCTTCACATCGTTGACCTTGACGGTGCAAAGAGCAAGCACATTGTGAATGATGCAGTACTCCGTGCCGTTACTTCAGCAACAAACCTCACCGTGGATTTCGGCGGTGGAATCAAGACAGAAGAGGACATTCGCAAGGCATTCGACGCAGGTGCAAGTATGGTGACAGTAGGTTCTGTTGCCGTTACACATCCAGAGCTTTGCATAGAATGGCTCAAAACCTTCGGTGCTGAGCGCATCATTCTCGGTGCTGATGTGCGTAATGGAAAGATTAGCATCAACGGTTGGAAGGAAGACTCAAGCGAGGATCTTCTTCCATTCCTGAAGACTTACATCGACCACGGAGTAAAGAATGTACTCTGTACGGAAATCTCAAAGGATGGAACTCTTGCAGGTCCTGCTATTGAACTTTACAAGCAGCTTATGGAGGCTTATCCAGAAATGCACCTCATTGCTTCTGGCGGTGTTTCATGCAACGAGGACATCAAGGCATTGGAGGCAGCTGGCATTCCAGCCGTTGTGTTCGGCAAGGCTTACTATGAAGGTAAAATCAAGGTAGAAGGACTTATATGTTAGCAAAAAGAATCATACCTTGTCTTGACGTAAAGAACGGCGAGACAGTAAAGGGAACTAACTTCGTGAACCTCCGTTCTGCCGGTGATCCTGTGGAACTTGGTCGTATTTACAGCGATGCAGGTGCTGATGAGCTCGTTTATCTCGACATCACAGCCTCACATGAAGGTCGCAAGACCTTTACCGACATGGTTACACGTGTGGCTCAGGAGATTAACATCCCATTCACCGTAGGTGGTGGAATCAACGCACTTGAGGATGTGGATCGAATGCTTAGTGCTGGTGCTGATAAGGTTAGCGTGAATAGCGCAGCCCTTCGTCGCCCAGAGTTCATTGACGAGATCACATCACGTTTCGGCTCTCAGGTTTGCGTATGCGCCATTGATGCTCGCAACGATGAGGACGGTTGGCATTGCTACGTAAATGGTGGAAGAATCCGTGTGGAGCGTACCCTACTCGACTGGGCAAAGGAAGTTGCGGATCGTGGTGCAGGTGAGATTCTCTTCACCTCTATGGATCACGACGGCGTTAAGCAGGGCTTTGCAAACGAAGCTCTCGCAATGCTTGCTGATGCTCTCCCTATCCCTGTAATTGCAAGTGGCGGTGCAGGATGTCGTGAGCATTTCAGGGATGCTTTCCTTGTAGGTAAGGCTGATGCGGCTCTTGCTGCAAGTGTATTCCACTTTGGTGAGATTCCAATCCCAGAGCTGAAGGATTACCTCATAGGCGAGGGTATCAAGATTAGAAAATAAAACTTATAAATATATTTATGAAAGTTGATTTCGAAAAAGGTGGCGGTCTTGTACCTGCCATCATCCAGGACGCAGTTACCAAGAACGTACTGATGCTTGGTTACATGAATGAGGAGTCGCTTGCAAAGACACTCGAGACAAAGAAGGTTACCTTCTGGAGTCGCGGTCGCAAGTGCCTCTGGACAAAAGGTGAGACAAGCGGCAATTTCCTTGACCTTGTTGACATCAAGGTGGATTGCGACAATGACACTCTGCTCGTAAAGGTTCATCCTCACGGTCCTACCTGCCACACAGGTACAGACACTTGCTGGGGAGAGGAGAACAAGTAAGGCTTGTTCTAATTGATAATTAATAATTGATAATTGATAATTTAAAAACGAAATAATAAAATGGAAGAAAAGAATCCACTCTTGTTCCTCACGGAACTGCAAGACTTCATTGAGAAGCGTCACGAAGAAATGCCAGAAGGCTCTTACACAACAAGTCTGTTCAAAGACGGTCTTAACCGTATGGCTCAGAAGGTAGGCGAAGAGGCTCTTGAGCTCGTTATCGAGGCAACTAACGGTACTAACGACCGCCTTATCTACGAAGGCTCAGACATGCTCTACCACCTCATCGTACTGCTCACAAGCAAGGGACTCCGCATTGAGGATCTCGCTCGCGAACTTGCAGTTCGTCACGATCCAAACTGGCATAAGCACTAAATAAATGAAAAATTAAAAATGAAAAATTATAAAATGCAAGTTACTAATTTGTATTTAGAGTTATTTTTCATTTTTCACTTTTCAATTTAAAAATATGGCGTTAATTGAATATAAGAATGTAAGCGTCTTCCATCAAGACGATGATGCGGTGCTCAACGGCATCGACTTCAACGTTGATGAGGGAGAGTTTATATATATAATAGGTAAGGTAGGTTCGGGAAAGAGTTCGCTTCTTCGCACCTTCTATGCCGAACTCGACATTGAGGAGGCAGAAAAGGCAGAAGTTCTCGGACGCGACATGATGACCATTCGCCGAAAGGAAGTTCCGGCACTTCGTCGTGAACTCGGCATCATCTTCCAGAACTTCCAGCTCCTCACCGACCGCTCTGTGAGCAAGAACCTTGAGTTCGTGCTAAAGGCAACTGGTTGGGAGAAGGAAGATATTCCTGCACGCATAGAGGAAGTTCTTCAGAGCGTGGGAATGGAAGCAGCACGCGACAAGATGCCTTACCAGCTCTCTGGTGGCGAGCAGCAGCGTATAGCCATAGCACGTTCGCTCCTGAATAATCCGAAGGTAATCCTTGCCGACGAGCCTACAGGTAATCTCGACCCTGAGACTGCCGATAACATCGTGGCCCTTCTCAAGGACATCACCGCTACGGGTACTGCCGTAGTGATGACTACCCACAACCTGCCAATGCTCGACAAGTACCCGGGCATAGTGTATCAGTGTGGCGAGGGGAAGCTTGAGGATATTACTGCTCAATACCGCCAGTTTCAACAACAAGAAGTAGAATAAATAAACACTCAATAAGGAATAACACTATGAAAGTAATGAAATTCGGAGGCACTTCCGTTGGCTCACCAGAGCGCATGAAGGGCGTTGCCTCACTTATAACAAAGTCAGGAGAACCAACATTCGTTGTGCTCTCAGCAATGTCAGGCACAACAAACTCACTCGTGGAGATAAGCGATTACCTCTACAAGAAGAACCCAGACGGTGCTAACGAGGTTATCAACACTCTTGAGAAGAAGTACCTCCAGCACATCGAGGAGCTTTATTCAACAGAGAAAATGCGCAACACCACACGCGAGTTCCTTACAAAGGAGTTCCAGTACCTCCGCTCATTCACCAAGGACATCTTCACAAGCTTTGAGGAGAAGATCATCGTTGCTCAGGGTGAGGTGATGAGCACCAACATGGTAGTGAACTACCTCAAGGAGCAGGGCATTAAGGCTATTCTTCTCGATGCTCTCGACTTCATGCGTACTGACAAGAATGCAGAGCCAGACGCTCCATTCATCAAGGAGAATCTTGCAAAGGTGCTCCAGGACAATAAGGGCTATCAGATTTACATTACTCAGGGCTTCGTATGCCGCAACGCTTACGGTGAGATTGACAACCTTCAGCGTGGTGGTTCTGACTATACCGCTTCTCTCATCGGTGCAGCAATGCTTGCTGACGAGATCCAGATCTGGACAGACATTGATGGAATGCACAACAACGACCCACGTGTCGTAGAGAAGACAGAGGCTGTTCATCAGCTTCATTTCGAGGAGGCTGCAGAGCTTGCTTACTTCGGTGCTAAGATTCTGCACCCAACTTGCGTACAGCCAGCTAAGTACGCTGGTATTCCTGTTCGCATCAAGAACACAATGGATCCTGATGCTGACGGAACTGTTATCAACAACCAGCTCAATCGCGGTAAGATCAAGGCTGTTGCTGCAAAGGATAACATCACAGCGATCAAGATCAAGTCTTCTCGTATGCTCCTCGCTACAGGTTTCCTCCGCAAGGTATTCGAGATTTTCGAGAACTACTCTACTCCAATCGACATGATCACAACATCTGAGGTTGGCGTTAGCGTAAGCATCGACAAGGATACTCACCTCCCACAGATTGTTGACGAACTGAAGAAGTACGGTACCGTTACCGTTGATCAGGACATGTGTATCATCTGCGTAGTAGGCGACCTTGAGTGGAATAACCTCGGCTTTGAGTCACTTGCAACCGACGCAATGCGTGACATCCCAGTACGCATGATTTCTTACGGTGGTTCAAACTACAACATTTCATTCCTCATTCGTGAGGCTGACAAGAAGCGCGCATTGCAGAACCTTTCTGCAGAGCTGTTCAATAAATAACACAAACAACAGCCCCTCACCTGCCCTACGGCATGAATCGTGACGGGTGAGGGGCTATTACCTATATTCTTATGAAAGGAAATTTTCCAATAGAGAAGTTCGGAAACATTGAGACTCCGTTCTACTACTACGATGCAGAGATTCTGCAGCAGTCGCTCGACGCGATCTGTGGCGAAATGGCTAAGCACAAGAACTATCACCTTCACTATGCCATAAAGGCTAATGCTAACCCAAAGGTACTGAAAAAGATTCAGGCAGCAGGCCTTGGCGTTGACTGCGTAAGCGGTGGTGAGATTCAGGCAGCTCTCGATGCAGGTTTTGCACCAGAGAAGATTGTGTATGCCGGAGTAGGTAAGGCTGACTGGGAAATAAACCTCGGTCTTGAGGCTGGAATCTTCTGCTTCAACGTAGAGTCAGAGCCTGAGTTGCAGATTATAAACGAACTGGCTGGCAAGAAAGGCAAGGTGGCTCGTGTTTGCTTCCGCATCAACCCTAACGTAGGTGCTCACACACACGCAAACATCACTACTGGTCTTGCTGAGAATAAGTTCGGCATCGCAATGGAGGACATGGAACTTGCTATTCGTGAGGCACAGGAATTGCCTAACGTTGAGTTCATAGGTCTCCACTTCCACATCGGAAGTCAGATTCTTGAAATGGGCGACTTCGAGGCTCTTTGCGGTCGTGTAAACGAACTTCTTGAGCGCCTTGCAAAGCAGGGCATCAGCGTTGAGAACATCAACGTGGGCGGTGGTCTTGGTATTGACTACAACAACCCTGACGGTGCTCCTGTTCCTAACTTCAAGGCTTATTTCGAGACTTACGCCAACGGCATTAAGCTTGCCGATAATCAGCATCTTCACTTCGAGCTTGGACGCGCAGTAGTTGGTCAGATGGGTTCACTCATCACCCGCGTGCTCTACGTAAAGAAGTGCCACATCAAGCAGTTCGCAATCGTTGATGGAGGTATGAGCGACCTCATTCGTCCTGCTCTCTACGATGCGCACCACACTATTCAGAACCTCTCAAGCGACGAGGCAGAAGAGACTTACGACGTTGTAGGTCCTATCTGTGAGTCAAGCGATGTTTTCGGCAAGGACGAAAAGCTCCCTGCTTGTCATCGTGGTGACTTAATCGCCCTCCGTTCTGCCGGTGCCTACGGCGAGATAATGGCTTCGCAGTACAACTGCCGCAAGCTGCCGAAGGGAATTATGAGCGATGAGCTTTAAGAAGCCAAATATGGCTTCATTTACTATTTGACGATTTACTATTTACTATTTTTCGCTAACAATAAAAATTGCAAATTCACAAAAAATAGTACATGAATAGTAAATGACAAAGTAGATAACCTGAAAGAAATTAATGGAAATTACAACCATAACTCTCACAATATCATCGGTGGTGCTGCTGCTCGCAGCAGTATCGCCAATGGTTTCTCCGCTTTTCCGACTGCCAAAGAAAGACGAAGAAGATTCTGCGTGCATAGGAGAAAGCAAGGACAAACCAATATCAGTAGTAATCATTTCACACGATAACGCACCAGAGCTTGAGAAGCATCTGCCTGCATTCCTCTCACAGAAGTACAACGCTGACCATCAAGTCATAGTGGTTGCCGACAAAAGCGACTCCGAGACTGATGATGTCATAAAGAGATTTTCTAACGACCCGCATCTTTATGCCACCTTCATGCCTCTCTCTTCAAGATACATTAGTCGCAAGAAACTGGCTATCACTCTTGGCATAAAGGCTGCTAAGTACCCTTGGGTAATCATAACAGATGCATGGTGCACACCAGAGAGCGACGAGTGGCTTCGCTCCTTCGCCTCTCACATCAACGACTCTTCGGATGTGGTGCTCGGCTACTCTCAATATGAAGAGAATGCTCCTTCACATTTCCACTACGAGAACATCATTGATGCCTCACAGAACCTCCGTCTTGCGCAGAAGAACCACGCATACGCATCTGCTTCAAGACTCGTGGCTATAAAGAAGGAGAACTTCCTTGCACAGGACGGATTCCTCGGCAACCTGAAGTACATGCGCGGAGAATACGACTTCCTCGTGAACAAATTCGGAAGAAACGGCAATACGGCAACTGCCTTCACGCCTTCAGCTTTCCTTTCAGAAGACACTCCATTCAGCAAGCGCTGGTCGGAGAATCACCTCTTCGCAATCAACACGGGCAGGCATCTTGACGGTCACTGGCTCGCAACCATGATTCGACAGATTGACTTCGGAATGATGAACATCACCAACCTCGCCATCATAGCAGCCATTACCTACGGTGCACTAAAGGAAGACTGGATCACACTCGGTGCCGGAATCCTTGCACTCATCATTGAGTACGTAGGCATTAGTCTGGTGGCAAAGAGGGCATTCAAGCGTTTCCAATGCTCGGTGAATCCGTTCCTTACGCCTCTCATGGCTTTCTACCAGCCTTTGCGCAACTTCGGCTGGCGACTACGCTATTACCTGGCTAACAAGAACGATTTCATCACGCATAAGATTTGATAGCAAACTCTCAACCAACTTAATTCCTTAATCAATTGAAAGTAATTCACTATATACCAAGAACTGACACAACCAATGCCTCTGCAGCGGAATATGTCAATTGTCTCGTGCGCTCTACGGCGAACGTGGCAGAGTCGTATGTCATTACGCAGAAGGATCTCGGCGCTGGCGCCATCATGGTACGCTCTCGCTTCCTACGCAAGCTGAAGGAGCTACAGCCAGACATTGTACACGTTCACGCAGCATGGGACTCTACGGCTGCACTCATCGAGCATACTGCACGCTCACACGGATTCTACACCATAGTGTCGGTGCACGGCGGACTTGCTCCAGAGGTTATGGAACTCGCATTCTTCAAGCATAAGCTTCCGCGCATCGTGGGCTATCAGTTCCAGATGGTAAGGAAGTGTAGCGCCATTGTTGCCATCAGCGAGAAGGATGCCGCACAGGTGAAACAACTTGGTTGGAAGAAACGAATCGTTACCATCCCCCACCCTTCCCTCCAACTCACCAGCGACGAAGAGACCGCCGAGCTTATTATGGCAATCTACCGTAAGGTATTGGACACCAACTACATGGAGCGCATCACGGAAGATGAGCTTTCGTTCATCAACCTCTGCGTAAAGATTGCCCTCTGGCCTGCCGGTACTCAAGAGATTAGCGAGGTGAGTACCGAAGGACTGTCCTTCCGACGCATCTACATCTACGCATTCGACAACAGCATCACCGAACTGCTGATGAATGGAGCACAGATGCTTGGTGTACAGATGCCGCCTTGCCCAGATGTGGCTGCAATGCCACGTTTCAAGGTTAAGCAGAAGCACAACAAGGACATTAACAGCTATCAAAAACTCTACGAAATCATTTCAAGCGTCATTCCAGGCTCGAAGATTGAGATTGGGCGCACCCCTACTGGCGCCACAACCTATCGCACTCTCTGCGACATCTTCCAGGCTTTGCGTTTCCACGACTATGACGAGGACAACTTCGCTGAGCTGATTCAGAAGAAAGGCATTGCCAAATTCACCGCCCGTACTCTCTACCAGATGCAGGAGGCTTTCGGTCTTGAACTGGGTTACATGCCGATTCTGCCGAGGAAATAGCTCCCGATTCCCTTTCCGTCGCCCTTTTTCTCCCATTATCTCCCATTCAGAAATGGGATTTGCACCGACTTTGGTACGGATTTGAAGCGGAACTGAGGTTAATGAAAAGTGAAAAATGAACAATGAAAAATACAGGTTAGTATTTTCACGTATGGCCATTACCTGAAAAGTATATCTTGTATTTTTTCATTTTTCACTTTTCATTTTTCATTTAAATTTCCGCTGCAAAGTTACAACATTCTCATTGCAGTTCACGAATCTTTTGCAACTTTTTTTCATTATTTTTCCTGAAAAACGATAGGTCACATATGACACACTAAATTTTAACATAAAAAAATCGGAGAAACATTCGTGAACCGCAAGAAAATATTTGTAACTTTGCACCAGAAACAAGCGAGTAGTTTTTCTTTTATCACCACCACCCCATTTTTTCACGTTTTTCTTCGTCATTCTCCGTTTTTTTTAGTATTTTTGCACTCGAAGAATCGAAGAACGTGCGCCAGCCTTTTGGGGCTGACACGCACTTTCTTCTTCATGCGAGGTGCTTCGCACGTTGCATCGACAAAAACAGAAACACAATGAACGAGACTCACGAAATTGAAAAGGACATGCACTATCTGCAGTTGCTTGCAACTACATTCCCTACAATAGCAGATGCTGCAACAGAGATAATAAACCTCTCCGCTATACTCAACCTCCCGAAGGGTACGGAGCATTTTCTCGCTGACATTCACGGCGAGCACGAGGCCTTCCTGCACATCATCAAGAATGCCTCTGGTAACATCAAGCGTAAGGTGACGGAACTCTTCGGTAATACCCTGCGCGAAAGCGAGATCAAAGAGCTTTGCACACTGATCTACTACCCAGAGCAGAAGCTGCAACTCGTAAAGGCTCAGGAGCAGGACATTGACGACTGGTACCACATTACCATGCACCAGCTCGTGCGAGTGCTTCGTGAAGTTTCTTCAAAATACACTCGTTCAAAGGTGTCAAAGGCTCTGCCAAAGGAGTTCTCCTACATTCTTCAGGAGCTGCTCTACGAGCACCACTCTGATGGCGCAAAGATTGCTTACGTTAACGGCATCATCGACACAATCATCACCACCGGACGCGCTGACGACTTCATCATTGCAACGGCAAAAGTAATACAGCGCCTGTCAATCGACCAGTTGCACATTCTCGGCGACGTTTATGATCGCGGTCCTGGAGCGCACATCATCATGGATTATCTCTCGCAGTATCATTCGTGGGACATACAATGGGGCAACCACGACATTCTGTGGATGGGAGCTTCTGCCGGCAACGATGCTTGTATCTGCAACGTGATCCGACTCTCGCTAAGATACGCTAACCTCACCACTCTCGAAGATGGTTACGGCATCAACCTAATGCCTCTTGCTGCATACGCAATGGAGCATTACAACGACGACCCTTGCGAGGTGTTCCAGCCGATTCTCAACTCAGAGAACAAGAACCGTTTCGACGAGAAGACAATTCGCCTAATGGCAATGATGCACAAGGCTATTGCCATACTCCAGTTCAAGGCAGAGGCACAGATCTTCATGCGCAACCCTCTGTGGCAGATGCAGGACAGATGTCTGCTCAGCAACATAGACTACGCAAAGGGGACAATAACGCTCGACGGCAAAGAGTATCAGCTTAGGGACACTTACTTCCCTTCCGTAGATCCAGCCAACCCACTCGCATTCACCGAGGAGGAGAAGACGATAATGAAGCGTCTGCACCATTCGTTCCGCGTATCAGAAAAGCTTCAGCGACACATCAGCACGATCCTCTCACACGGATGTATGTACGCAATCGTCAACAGTAACCTTCTGTTCCACGCATCAGTACCGCTCAACGAGGACGGTTCATTGAAGGAGGTAGAGATTCGTCCGGGCAAGAAATACGCTGGCAAGGATTTGCTGCATCAGACAGGATTGCTTATCCGCTCAGCTTTCCAAAGCGACACTCCGAAGGAAGAGAAGCAGTACGCCAAGGATTACTTCCTCTATCTGTGGTGCGGAAAGAACTCTCCCCTGTTCGACAAGTCGAAGATGGCAACCTTTGAGCGTTACTTCATCCGCGAAAAAGAGACGCACGTTGAGGAGAAAGGCAACTTCTTCCGTCTGCGTAATGATGAGAAGGCTGTTGACGGCATAATGGACGCATTTGGCGTGACGGGCGAGAATCGTCACATCATAAACGGTCACGTTCCTGTTCATGTGGTAACAGGTGAGAGTCCGATCAAGGCAGGTGGCCGACTCATGGTCATTGACGGTGGATTTGCAGAGCCTTACCATAAGGAGACGGGCATTGCGGGTTACACGCTCGTTTATCACAGTCGCGGTTTCGAGCTTGTTCAGCACGAGCCATTCACGAGCAGCAAGGATGCTGTGGAGCGAGGCACGGACATCAAGTCAACGAAACAGATTGTGGAGTCAGCAGGTCACCGTATGCGTGTAGGCGACACAGATCGCGGTCGTGAGCTTCAGCAACAGATTGACGACCTCACCAAACTGCTCTACGCTTATAGGCATGGGTATATAAAGGAGAAGAAGTAGCCCCCCAGCCCCCTAAAGGGGAAGCTAATTTACTATTTTACAATTTACTATGTACTATTTATGTACTATTTTATGTAAATCAAGTGGTAATCCGAATGGTAAATAGTAAATATTCAAGAATAGTAAATAAATAGTAATTAGTAAATAGCAAATAGTAAATTACAAATAGTAAATTACAAATAGTAAATTACAAATAGTAAATTACAAATAGTAATTAGTAAATAGCTAAATAGTAAATTACAAATAGTAATTAGTAAATAGTCAAATAGTAAATAATTTAGATGTCCAAACAGCAAGAAATACTATCCCAAAAACTCCCTCTTGGGGGGACGGGGGGGCGTGCCGCTCTCTTCGACCTCGACGGCGTTGTCTTCGACACAGAACCGCAATACACGGTGTTCTGGGGTGGCGTGATGAGAAAGTTCCGTCCTGATGTTCCGGGATTGGAATACACGATAAAAGGCTCTACGCTCACAAGAATCTTTGAGGATTTCCTGCCACACGTTCCAGAGGAGCACGAGAATATAGTCAAGGGACTTGATGAGTTCGAGCGCAATATGGATTACCCATTCGTTGAGGGCTTTGAGGATTTCGTGAAGGATTGCCGTCGCAATGGTCTCAAGACAGCCGTAGTGACCTCATCCAACAAGGCAAAGATGGACAGCGTGATGAAGAAGCGCCCAGAGCTTACCGAACTGTTTGACGCGATTCTGATGTCAGAGGATTTCGAGTTCAGTAAACCTCATCCCGACTGCTACATAAAGGGTGCACAGCGTTTCGGTGCAAAGCCAGAAGAATGCCTCGTGTTTGAGGACAGCTTCAACGGACTCAAATCTGGTCGTGCCTCTGGTGCTGTTGTAGTTGGTCTCTCAACCTCAAATTCAGAAGAGGCAATAAAGGAGTACTGCGACATCGTGATTCCGAATTATAAAGGCATCAATTACAAGTCGCTAATGGCAAAGCTATTTACTATTTAGCTATTTATTATGTACTATTTTTATTCTATTTGGTTGATGTACTATTTTATGCAAATCAAGTGGTAATCAGAATGGTAAATAGTAAATATTCAAGAATAGTAAATAAATAGTAATTAGTAAATTCGTAAATAGTAAATCAGTATGGTGAACCGAATATTTTCTTTTATTGCCAGCATAATGCTCTCCGTTGCAGCAACGGCACAAACGGATTGCTACTACACCAAGTACTTTAACGATAAGGCACTTGTGGAGAAGGCAGAGAAATGGAAAGCAGAGACACAGGCGTGGGGCGGCGTGTTCACAAAGGCAAAGCCACACGCAAGCGTGAATGCGACAGACTTCTTTCTTCAGTATCAGAAGAACAAGGAAGAATGGGATAAGCTCTTCAAATGGTTACAGGAAACTGACCTCCTCACCGTTCCAAAGGGAAAGATGAAACTGGAGGGTACGGAAATCGCAATCAGCGTGGAGGATTCAAAGAATGAGCCTTTGGAGAAGCGCAAGACGGAGTCGCACCACCACAACTGCGACTTTATGATTGTGGTAAAGGGTATTGAGCGATTCGGGCATCTGGATCATTTCTCTTGCACTACAAAAGGACAATGGAAACCTGACGTGATTCGCTACGACTACGATAAGTCAAAGACTCGTTTCTACGACTCAACACCAAACGAGTTCTTCATCTTCTTCCCTGATGACTGGCACATCGCCAAGATTGCCAACGACACTAAGGATCAGGAGATAAGAGTGATTGTGGCGAAGGTAAAGTACAAATAGAAGCCCCCCCAGCCCCTCCCATAAAGGGAAGTCCGATGTTGATAACATCGGAGTATGTGTCAGGGGAGTAGATAGAACTTCTATCTCAAAGGGGAGGTCAAAAGAGAAACATTAATATTACAATTCACAAAATGCGAACCCTCCGCAATAAGTAGTAACTACTCCCCTCCCTTTATGGGAGGGGTTGGGGGTGGGTCTTATGGTAGATATAATTTACAAATACTTCCCGAATCTAACCGACGAGCAGAAAGCGCAGTATGCAAAGCTCGACGAGTTGTATCGTGACTGGAATGCGAAGATAAACGTGATTTCTCGCAAGGATATTGACAATCTCTACGAGCACCACGTTCTACATTCGCTTGCAATAGCCAAGGCACTTCATTTCAAGCCTGGCACAAAGATTATGGACTTCGGATGCGGCGGTGGATTCCCAGGCATCCCATTGGCAATTATGTTCCCAGAATGCGAGTTCAAGCTCATTGACGGCACAGGCAAGAAGATTCGCGTGTGTCAGGAGGTTGCAACAGCAATCGGCTTAAAGAACCTCACGGCAGAGCATCTTCGTGGTGAGGACGAGAAAGGTAAGTTCGACTTCATCGTTTCACGCGCCGTTATGCCTTTGCCAGACATGGTGAAGATTGTAAGGAAGAACGTTAGCAAGGAGCAGCACAACGCTATGCCAAACGGCATCTTCTGCCTCAAGGGCGGCGACCTCCAGAGCGAGATTCATCCATTCCGCAATATCGTGGAGCAAACTGACCTCACTTCTTACTTCACAGAGGAGTGGTTTAAGGAAAAGCATTTGGTGTACTTGCCAGTTTAAATGAAAAATTAAAAATGAAAAATTATAAAATACTCTTGGAAATAACTTGTATTTTTCATTTTATTATTTTCATTTTTCACTTAAAGAATGTCTTTTATGTTAAACATTAAGCACTTCGAGGTCAATCCTCTTCAGGAGAACTGCTACGTAGTCAGCGATGATACAAAGGAATGTATGATCGTTGACTGCGGCGCTTTCTACCCACAAGAGATTCAGGCCATAACAAATTATATTCTTGAGAATAATCTCAAGCCAGTAGTATGCGCCCTTACTCACGGGCATTTCGACCACATCTACGGTGTTCGCGCAATCTGCGACCGCTACGCAATAAAGCCAATCATCTCACAGAAGGACGAAGAACTTTACAAGAACTTCGGCGATCAGATTCGTATGTTCATGCAAGCGGACATTGATTTCACAATGCCTGAGATTGGCGGTTTCGTAAAGGATAAAGACATTGTGCGCTTCGGCAATCAGGAGTTCCGTGTAATAGAGACTCCGGGGCATACTCGCGGTGGAGTATTCTTCTACAATGAGAAAGAAAAAGTTGCATTCTCTGGCGACACTCTCTTCAAAGGTTCAATAGGCAGAACAGACTTCCCTGGCGGCAGTATGTTCCAGATTATTCAGTCATTACGTATGGTGACACAATTGCCTGATGATGTGAAGGTTTATCCGGGACACGGCCCTCAGACGACAATCGGCTACGAACTCGCAAGCAACCCTTATCTTGACAGATAAATGAACAAGGCAAAAGGCAAGAAGATAATACTCGGCATTGACCCAGGCACAAACGTAATGGGTTACGGCATTATCAAGGCAATAGGTCAGAAAGCCGAAATGGTGGCAATGGGCGTTATTGATATGCGTAAGCAGGACGATCCTTATCTGCGCCTCGGTCACATCTTCGAGCGTGTCACAGGCATAATTGATTCCTACCTCCCTGACGAAATGGCAATCGAGGCCCCTTTCTTCGGAAAAAACGTGCAGTCAATGCTGAAGCTCGGCAGGGCGCAGGGCATTGCTATTGCAGCAGCCATTCATCACGGTGTCCCTATCCACGAATATGCTCCGATGAAGATAAAAATGGCAATCACGGGAACTGGTACGGCAAGTAAGGAACAGGTTGCAGGAATGCTCCAACGCATTCTCAAGCTCGACAAGGAAGAAATGCCGAAGTTCATGGATGCTACTGATGCCCTCGGTGCTGCCTACTGCCACTTTATGCAGATGAACCGCCCAGAGACAGGCGTTCACTACTCCAGTTGGAAGGATTTCGTCAACAAGAACAAAGATAAGGCTGGGGGTATAAAGAAAACTGATACAGAAGCAGCAACCACTGGTAAGCGTAAGCTTTCACCAAAGGAGCAGTTACTCGCAGCAATACAGGCGAGCAAGAAAAAATAGTAAATAGTAAATAGCTAAATAGTAAATCAAATAGATGATCATCTCCATCAATCAGGGCGTAACCCGTATGCCAGCGTGGCGTATGGCTCAACCTGTAGATTTCTCTCTCCTCGACGGAGAGCACATAGCCATAGTAGGCGGCAATGCCTCTGGCAAGTCAATGTTCGTTGACATCATAACAAGCGCACATCCTCTTCTAATGAAGGATGTGGAATACGATTTCTCGCCAAAGACAAGTCGATTGGCTTCTGATAATATCAAATACATTACTTTCCGCGACAGCTACGGAGGTGATAGTGACCGCAACTACTACCTTCAGCAGCGTTGGAATCAGCATGACATTGACGAGAATACTCCTACCGTGGAGAAACTTCTCGAAGAGACTTACCGCATCACAGGTCCTGATACTGAGGAGCGCCGCACAATGAAGGAACATCTGTACGACATTTTCAATCTCAGATACTTGCTCGACAAATACATCATCCTACTCTCATCAGGTGAGTTGCGTAAGTTCCAGCTTGCCAAGACTCTTATGGGCGCCCCACGAGTGCTGATAATGGATAATCCATTCATCGGTCTTGACAAGGAGACTCGTCAGCAACTTCGTGAGCTCCTTGAGCAGATTTCAAAAGAACGCGCTCTTCAAATCATTCTCGTTCTTGCCAAGGACGAGGATATTCCACGCTTCATCACTCACGTCGTTGAGGTGAAGGACATGATTGTTAAGCCAAAGCTCACTCGCGAAGAGTATCTTGTTCAAAAGAGTAAAGATGAAAGTGGAAAGAGTAAAGTAGAACCTCTCTCACAGGAGATGAAGGACATCATCCTCAACCTTCCATACAACAATAACGAATACCACACCCAAGAGGTTGTGCGTATGAATAACGTAAGCATCCGCTACGGCGAGCGCACCATTCTCAAAGACCTCAACTGGATAGTAAAGAATGGTGAGCGTTGGGCGCTCAAAGGACAGAACGGAGCAGGAAAGTCAACACTCCTCTCACTCGTATGTGCCGATAATCCGCAATCGTATGCGTGTGACATTGTTCTTTTTGACCATAAGCGCGGTTCAGGCGAGACAATCTGGGACATCAAGAAGCACATTGGCTACGTATCACCAGAAATGCACCGAGCATACAACCGCGACATGCCAGCAATCCGCATCGTGGCAAGTGGTTTGAAGGATTCCGTAGGTCTTTATGTAAAACCTTCTGAAAAGGATTACGAAATATGTCGCACCTGGATGAAGATTTTCGGTATTGAGGATCTTGCAGAAAAAACTTTCCTCAAACTTTCAAGTGGAGAGCAACGTATGATTCTCCTTGCTCGTGCCTTCGTGAAAGACCCAGAGCTTCTCATCCTTGACGAACCTCTCCACGGTCTTGACAAGGAGCGTGGCGAAATGGTGAAGGAAATCATTGATGCCTTCTGTGCCCGCAAGAACAAGACTCTCATTATGGTGACGCACTACGAAGAGAACCTTCCACGCTGCATCACCGACCATATTTATTTGAAGAAGAACGTGTAAAAGAGAAAGGCCTCTCCCCCCGCCCTCCCCCGTAGGGAGGGAGCCGGAGAGCCAACAAAAGATAGATAATAAAAAATAAAAGATATACAATTGATAATGAATAAAAGAATCGCCTTTCGCATTCCGGCTCCCTCCCTACGGGGGAGGGCGGGGGGAGAGGCCAAAAGATTTCTGCTGCTAATCCTTACCCTATGCGCACTGGCTCTTAATGCCGTTGCGCAGCATAAGCGTGAGTTCCGCGGTGCATGGATACAATGCGTCAACGGACAGTTTCAGGGTATGAGCACAGCCAAGATGCAAGAGACGCTCACCTATCAGCTCAACGTATTGCAGAGACAAGGCGTCAATGCCATCATCTTTCAGGTGCGTGCCGAATGTGATGCACTCTATCCAAGTCCTTACGAGCCTTGGAGCCGTTTCCTAACAGGCGTACAGGGACGAGCACCACAGCCTTATTGGGATCCCCTGCAATGGATGATTACCGAGTGCCACAAGCGTGGTATGGAACTTCATGCGTGGATCAACCCATTCCGCGCCAAGACTAAGAGTACCGCCGTACTCGCCAATACTCACGTGGCATCGCGTAACCCTGGCGCAGCATTCATGTATGACAATCAGCTCATCCTCAACCCTGCCTATCAATGGAATCGCGACTACATCTGTACCGTAGCTGCCGACATTGTGCGACGCTACGACATTGACGGCTTCCACATCGACGACTATTTCTACCCCTACCCTATCGAGGGACAGATAATTCCTGATGACAGAGACTTCGCTGCATACAACAACGGAATAGCCAACAAAGGCGACTGGCGACGATTCAACGTCAACCAGTTTATCAAGCAGCTCAGCGACTCTATCCACAACGTCAAGCCTTGGGTGAAGTTCGGTGTGTCTCCTTTCGGCATCTACCGCAACAAGAGAAACGACCCTTACAACGGCTCTGAAACGGCAGGATTGCAGAACTACGACGACCTCTACGCCGACGTGATGCTGTGGGTGAACAATGGTTGGATTGACTACTGCGTGCCACAGATCTATTGGCAGATAGGACATCCAACAGCCGACTACCAGACGCTCATACAATGGTGGAACCGTTACTGCTCACAGCGTCCTCTGTATGTTGGCGAGGACATTGAGCGAACCGTGAAGTTTGCCGACCCACGCGATGGAAACAAGCACCAGATGGAAGCCAAGTACCGCCTACGCAATCAGATGCGCAACGTGCACGGCACCGTACTTTGGTACGCCAAGGCTGCGGTTGACAACGTAGGCAACTACGGCACAATGCTCGAAAAGAACTACTGGCGCTACCCTGCCCTACAGCCACGTATGCCGTTCATCGATAACAGAGCACCATCAAAAGTTCATAATCTCGGAACAATATGGACGGAAGACGGCTACATGCTCGTTTGGGAAGGTCCTACAAGTCGCAACTGGAGGGATGCCCCATACAAATATGTGGTGTATTGCTTTGAGAAGGGCGAGTTTATCGACATCGAAGACCCAAGCCACATAGTAGCCATAACACGCACTCCATACTACCGACTGCCATACCGTAACGGTAGGACAAAATACGTATATGTGGTGACTGCACTCGACAGAATGAGCAACGAAAGCACAATAACGAAGAAAAAAGTGAAATTGTAAGTATTTTGATTGTTTGCGTACACATTTGCATTGACTAATGTCAAATAAATGTCGGAATTACAATAATTTACGCACTTTTGCCTATAGCAATTGGAAAATTTGAGTAATTTTGCAGATGTAAGTAATACACTCAGTAATTAATCTGTAATTCGTTTACACAGACGACACTTATTATTAACACTGACTTACGTCAGATAACAAAATTCTCAAATTATGGCAGAAAAGAAGACTACAAAGGCAGCAACAAAGACAGCTGCAACCCCTAAGGCTACCAAGAAGACAGCTGCTCCAAAGGTAGCACCAATTACAATCAATGCAGAGAACGTTGGTTTCAAGGCTGGTGACGTTTACCAGGCACTTGCAAAGTCAGACAAGGCGCTTTCTGTTGCTGAGATTGCAAAGTCAGCAAATATCGCTGTTGAGGAAGCATATCTCGGTCTCGGATGGCTTTTCAAGGAGGGTAAGGTAACAAGCGTAGAAGGTGGCATTGCTCTCGCATAAACAACTTTTAAATTGCAATTAACCAAATAGTAAAGGCAGGTATCGAAAGGTATCTGCCTTTTACTTTATCATCGTCACCTAACGATTGCCTCATCTACATTAACGTGAGTTCGACGAATTTCATCAACTCGTATATTGTTGAAAAACATGTGGTTGGTATAGAGTAATTCACTAACTTCACGTATATCCATGTATTTCGCAATTATCTGATGGTCTAAATATGCCATAATAGGGAAATCCCTACACTTTTTTATGGATAACTTGTCATAATGTCAAGGAAATTATGTAACTTTGTACGCAAAATTAAAGTTCCTACCCCTAAAATAACAAAAACGATGAAAAAACTATTTGGAAAATTATGCCTGTCGCTGGCATTTTTTGCCTACGGAAACGTTTCCATGGCACAGCTACCTAACGAGAAATTCGGCAAACCATCAACCCTCGAAATGGACTATAAAGGATGGGGCGATGCAGTTGATGCTGACGCAATCGTTTTGTGCAAAACAATGAAAGTGTCTTACGAGCTTAGTGACCAGTTTGGCTCTATGACCGAAAGTGTTACGGAGCTTAACATGGAGAACATGCAGTTTCTTGGCAACAACAGGATTGACGAGAGCGGAATATTGGTGAACTACGAGGTGAAGCTCCGCACTAAGATTATGAAGCCAGAGGGTGCAAAACATGCCAATATCGACATAACATATTATGATGGAAATGAAGAGCACCACAACAGTTCGTTTGATGAACTGATTGACCTCAAGGTCAATGTATTCACCAAGAACGAGAAAGGAAAGATCGAGAAGAAAAAGATCAACACTAATGACTTCACCAAGGAGCGCCTTAACGACCACTACATGGTGATACACGTTAAAGTACCTGATGTTCAAGCTGGTAGCATAGTGGAGTATCAATATAAGATAACGAGCCCACGAGCATCATTCATCTACGACTGGGCTTTCCAAGATCAGATACCTGTGGTGCGCTCAAAATGCGACATCGAGATTCCTGCTTTCTTGAAGTTCAACATGAATGCCCCTATCAACAAGCTCATCAAGTCGAATGTGGAGGCTGGTATGATTACCTACGACAAGAACAGGGCAGACATGAAGGCAGCAAAGCGTTGTCGCACCAACCACTACACCATTCTTGGCGACTACATATTGCCAGAAGGTCAGGCTCTAACGCATAATCAAGGCAGCGAAAATAGTGGCAAGGCCGAGAAGATTGCGAACTTCACAAGCAAGATTATGGAGCACGATCAGCCTGTGTATATGCCAGACGGCACAACGCATCTGAAGATTCAATAGCAGCAAACCACCCCAACATCCACACACGGAATGTTGGGGAAGTTCGTTTATGTTCCTTGAAAAAAAGGAAAAACAATCATTAAGTAAGTGATTAAATTTAATTCCATAATCAAGAATTAGAGATTTTGAATTAATGCGAAAGAGAGAAGTTTAGCTCGACGGCCAAAGGGAAAGTCAATTTTGCTACTTACGTAGCATTGAGAATAGCCGTGATTAACAGGAGCGTAAGCGCCCCTTCTCAAATTCTTATAAATTCAAAAGAAAAAAATCTCTAATTCTCTAATTCTTGATTATAAAATTATTCTGTACATTTACTTAACGCAGATTGTGTTATTTCAAACAACGAATTTATAGAATTTTCATTCGTTTCAATTCGGTTAATTCGTTGTTATATTAATAACGTGATTTAAGGCTTCACCTTATTATGTACTCAAAACGATCAAAGTTGGTGTAGCCAAGCGTTTCGAGAAACGCTTGACTACTATCCCTATCGTCATCGGTGTTATAGTCGGGAATATGAGGAAGTCGAATCAAGATGCAGGGGAGGAGGTCGGTATGTTCAGAAGCAATCCATCGAAGATTATCAATGACGCGCTCGTTACTGATGCCCGAATATGACTTATAGATTTCGGGATTCATATCCTTAATGTCGATAATCCATTCCTTGACGAACGGAAGCACATCCTCCACATTCTTGCGTGGCACGTTGAGACTTGACTCTATGGATATTCGCCATTCCTTTGGGCATTGCTCGCAGAATGCCTTGATAAACGCGCTGCTAAGCAGCGGCTCACCACCGCCGAATGTTACACCTCCGCCTGTGGCAAGGAAATAGAGCTGGTCAATACGCACCTCGTCAATAAGTTCCTCTACCGTGCGCTCTATGCACGGCGTATCTTTCGAGAGACTATGCGGATTGAGACAATACTTACAGCGCAACGGACATCCGTGGAATGCCACGAGTGTGGTAACGCCCTCACCATCAATCGCCAAACGATGACGGGAAATGCCAATCATTCTGCCTATGAGTTCTGATTTTGCCATAATTTTTTAATTACGAAAACACATAGTCATTGGTATTGTATATTTCACTTTTACAGGCTTGCCGCTATGCTTGCCCGGATTCCATTTCGGCATAGCCTCTATGACACGAACAAATTCAGCATCATACAACGGATGGACAGATTTTACAACCTTGATATCAGAGATTGAGCCATCTTCATTTATAACCATAGTACACACAATCCGCCCTTGAATGCCCAATTCCTCAACCTCTTTAGGATATTTGAAGTTTTTTTGTATAAATGCCATCAATGCAGCCGTTCCACCAGAGTATGAAGGCATTTCTTCTACATATTCATAGACACCATTTTCTAATTCTTTTGATCCTATTTTTACTCCTTTTATTACCCAAGGACTATCCACCTCATTAGGATTATCAAATCCAATCTCACCTTCTTTTGTGAGACATTCATCCTCTACATCCCTTTTAATAACGGGAGCAGTCCCTCTAACAGTCTTATGTACAGGCTCTTTTATAGCAACAGAATCGAAATATTCAACATCACCTGTCAATTGCCCATCGCCAACTACTCTACGTACAACCTTTGCCTCACGACGACACCTGGATTGTCCTTCACCTAAAGTTGTCTTTTCGGCTTTATCTTGTGATGAAGAAGCGAAATCACAGCTACTCAGCGTAAACATTCCAACAGACACACCTGCCAAAACTACAGCCTTACCAAGCAACTGACGTTGATACAACTGCTGTTCGAGATAGCGAACCTCAGCCTCGCACTTTGGGCAAGTGCCGAGACAATCCCCCCTGTACTGACATTCCTCAACGACATACTCTATATCGTTCGCCTCCGCTATCTGACGGCGAATCTCCTTGAGAATTTTGCAGGTTTTCTTTCCTTTTGCCATAGCTATTGAAGATTTATACTTATAGGCAATTTATATTTCACTTTTACAGGCTTGCCATTATGCTTGCCTGGATTCCATTTCGGCATAGACTCCATTACACGAATACTCTCAGCATCAAACAATGGATGAACAGGTTTTATGACCTTGACATCAGAAATCGAACCATCCTCATTTATAACAAGAGTACACATAATCCGACTTTGAATGCCCAACTCTTCAACCTCTTTAGGATATTTGAAGTTCTTATTTACAAATGTCAACAAAGCAGACATTCCACCAGGGTATGTTGGCATTTCTTCTACAGAATCATAGACACCATTCTCATCTTGCCTATAATTATTGCAGCTATCATTTTCAGCTTCGACTACGTTTTCTTTCTTAGAAAGATTTGACTTCTTAGGAGTTTCTGGAAGCACCTCAACATCTCCTTTTATAACGGGTGGAGTAAATTTCACACGACTTTTCCCTCCTACGTAAGAATCTTCAGAATCAACCATACCAGTAGTAGAATTGTAGGGGGTACGCTCTACTTTGGCTTCTTTTTTTATCTCCTTAAGGGCTGCAAGCTCAATTTCCCGAGTCTTATCCTTGGAATCACAACTACTCAGCGTGAACATTCCTACTGATACCCCAGCCAAAACGACAGCCTTGCCAAGCAACTGGCGTTGGTGCAACTGCTGTTCTAGATAGCGAACCTCAGCCTCGCACTTTGGGCAAGTGCCAAGACAATCGCCTTTGTACTGACATTCCTCAACAACATACTCTATGTCGTTCGCCTCCGCTATCTGACGGCGAATCTCCTTGAGGATCTTGCAGGTTTTCTTTCCTTTTGCCATAGTAAAATAAAAATTTAAAGTGCTAACCTATTACATTTGGCTCTTAAACTTTCGATCAATGTATCTCTTATGAAAATAAAGAAAAACAAAGACTGCAAAAATAGTATATTGCGTTATGAAATAAATATTGTCTTTTAGTTTGCAATAATCCCTATCCAAAAATGGTGAAATCTGACGAATACCACGTTGTGACAAAACGACCATATACTTATCAAACATAATTTTATCCATAATTTCATGTAAGAAATAGCCATCACCATATCCATATAATACATTACTAGGAGATAGTTTCGCTGCATTGTTGTATTTATCATATACCTCATCATATGATCCATCTGAGGATTTTGAAACCGAATCTTTATACAACTTATAAGACTTGCCAATACAAGCCTTAATTTCCTCGTCTGATAATATAGGACTCTTTGCATAAATTCTTAATGGATAGGTAGTGCCACTGGCATACCATCCTTTACTACTGTAAATATGAGAATATGTCCATGGGCTTCCAACTAACTCATATTTGTAAGGATATTCTGGTTTATCATCACTTTTTCCCTTATATTCCACCCTATAATTCGTCTTACGAACCTTGACAGTATCTCCCATCGCTATCAAGCTATCCACCATTGATGTAAATTTAGTATAGCAACCCGCAGGGATAACATGATTGGGATTATTTTCCAACTCTTGCTGATAGTATCTTTCAAGAGCACTAAAGAATAACGGCTCTATACAAAGCACAAACAAACATATAAAAATGATATTTATACGAGTCATCGAGATTATTTTTTAACATTTATACTATCATTTTGATTATCCTCTAAGCGGAAAGTTATTGGAAAAATGTAACTCACACTCTTAGGCTCACCATTTTGTTTTACAGGAATCCACTTGGGCATGAGAGATAAAACACGGACAGCTTCTGCATCAAGCAAGGGATGAACAGACTTTACAACAGTAATATCAGAAATTGAACCATCCTTTCCAACAACAAAGCGACATACCACTCTTCCTTGCACACATTCACATTCCGCTTGTTCTGGATAATTAACATTCTCTTTTAGAAACTTCATCAAAGCAGAAATTCCTCCAGGAAAGGAAGGCATAGGCTCAATAATTTGTCCGACAATATCAAAAACTGGTTCTTTACCTCCTCGTATTACCTCCGCTTCTTCAGAAGTGTTAATCTGGTCGTACATCTCATTTCCACATGAACTAAGGCTAAGCAAACCTGCAGAAATGCCTGCCACCATTACTGCCTTGCCAAGCAACTGACGTTGGTGCAACTGCTGTTCAAGATAGCGAACCTCAGCCTCACACTTTGGGCAAGTACCAAGACAATCGCCCTTATACTGACATTCCTCAACGACATACTCTATATCGTTCGCCTCCGCTATCTGACGGCGAATCTCCTTGAGGATCTTACAGGTTTTCTTTCCTTTTGCCATAATGAAATGTTTTTGAATTAACGTTTGCAAAGGTAATGATATTATTTATGACCGCCAAGAAATAATCAAATTATTTTCAGAAGTGTTGCAAGGGTATTTTCAGCACAATTCATTTGCATACAGCTGATAATCAAGCAATTTCAAAAATCAAGCATTATGACTAAGATAATGCCATTGCAACAAAAAAAGGCAGACATCAATATGACATCTACCTTTTTTTGATAGGAAACTATTTCATTCTTGTATAAACACGTGTCTCTGCATAACCAGAATAAAACTCATTAAACTTTACGGTAAGCTTTTTATTATCCTTGCTTATAGAATAAGTAGATGTCTGTGTAGGAATTTTTAAATATTCCGTAAGATCTATCTCACCCAAGCAATACTTGGTTATGCTAACATTAATCTTACTACCATCAGCTGTATAAGTTCCTTCAATTATTGGCATTGACTTTTCTATTGATTCTCTGATAAACTTATTGTCAATCTTCATTTCCTCAGGAATATATACCCCCATTGATAAAGTGCCATTCTTTCTAAAGGTGACTGTACCATAGGCTCCAGCCTGTTTCTCAGTCATCCACGTTCCGACAATAGGATTAGATGAATCAAGTTCATCATCGTCGTCATCACCGCCACATGAAGTAAATGCAAAACCAACACACACGAGCATCAGCACGAAGCTGAGCATAGATAAAAGCTTTTTCATTTGTAACTTAATGTTAATAATTTAGATATAAAATAAGAAAATAAATTTGTTATCCTTTAATTTTGTGATGATTGGAAAGAATTTAATGATTATCCGCAATCACCCAATAGCGCCCCGAAGGGGCAAAAGCATTACCTCATATTAGAGCTTTTGCCCTTGCAGGGCGAACAAACTCGTTCACCAGACCCAGGGCGATGCCCTGGGCTAAGTGCTTTTGGGCTTTCAGCCCGTCTGTCACGTAATTGCGGATAATCATAAAAGAATTCAATCACATCATCGATCACTTATAAGGGTGCTTCCCCCGAAAAGCTCCCGTTCGTCAATATAGTCTATTCCGATATCTTATAATAGAAGTTCTCCTTGAACTTGCCTGTTGTCTTGTCAGTCGTGTACATTCGCAGAATGTTATTTCCATTTTCCGTTAACAGCTCAAAGGTATATTCCATGATATCCACAATACCACCATGCCATTCATAGTCGCCATATTTACCCGGCTCGTATTCATTTTCATAATGGAGCTTAACTTTGTCATGCGAAATAGCAAATGTACCCTCATGCTTCATGAAGACACCATCCTTATCAGTATCTGTTGCCTCTGGATCAACAACGATGTCCTTTACAGTTGACACGAACTTACCATTTGGATAGAACGTGAATTGACTGTAAGTAAGCTGATGTCCGGCACTCGGACTTTCAAGTTCCTTACACACCCATGTTCCAACCATATTCTTTAGGGTTTCCTCGTCTGTCATTCCATCATCTTTGCTGCATGAAGTAAACATGATGTTACAACACGCAAACATCAGCACAAGGCCGAGAATTGAGAAAATCTTTTTCATAATCAAAGACAAAAATACTAATTACTAATTATGAATTACCTGTTAACGTCTGTTCGGTAACTTAATTTTTCACTCTTCACTTTTCACTAAATCCTTAGAACGGTGCATCCGTAGGACCTGTGAATGGGTCGTCGAGAGCCGAACCACGATACTCACCTCCATCTGGTGGCGGTGGCGCAAAGCTGGCTGCATCCTCTGGATTAGCGAAACGAGTGAACTCACCACGGAAGTTGAGGAGCACAGTACCAGTACTACCCTTACGGTGTTTGGCTATGATAATCTGAGCCATACCGTGAAGGTCGTTGCCCTGCTCGTCCTGATAGATGTGGTAATACTCAGGACGGTGAACGAACAACACCATATCGGCATCCTGCTCTATGGCTCCCGATTCACGGAGGTCGGAGAGCTGTGGCACCTTACCGTCAGTACCTGGACGCTGCTCAACGGCACGGGAGAGCTGTGAGAGGGCAAGAACAGGAATATCAAGCTCTTTGGCAAGTCCCTTGAGCGAACGAGAAATCATACTAACCTCTTCCTGACGGCTGTTGAAGTTCATTCCATTAGCATTCATCAACTGGAGGTAGTCAATCATTATCATCTTCACGCCCTTCTCACGCACCAATCGGCGTGCCTTTGTTCTTAACTCGAAGACCGACAGACCTGGGGTATCGTCAACAAAGATAGGAGCGTTGGAAAGTTTATCAATACGTGCATCGAAACGCTGCCACTCATCATCAGAAAGCTTACCGCTCAGAATCTTGCCACCCGGAATCTCACACACGTTGGATATGAGACGGTTGACAAGCTGAACGTTGTTCATCTCAAGAGAGAAGAAAGCAACGGGTATGTCATAGTCAACGGCAATGTTGCGAGCAAGCGAGAGAGCGTAAGAGGTCTTACCCATGGCAGGACGTCCTGCAAGGATGATAAGGTCGGATGCCTGCCAACCAGACGTTATCTCATCAAGCTTATAGTAGCCAGTAGGAACACCCGTCATACCTCCATCGTTCTGCGAAGCCTTGAGGAGCAAATCCTTTGCCTGAAGCACAACAGGAGCAATCTGGGTATAGTCCTGACGCATATTCTTCTGCGAGAGTTCGAAGAGCGAACCTTCAGCCTCCTGCATGAGTTCGTCGATGTCAGAGCTTTCATCAAAAGCCTTGCCTTCGATGTTGCTCGCATAGTTGATAAGCTGTCGGGCTACGAATTTCTGGGCAAGCACACGGGCATGATACTCGATATTGGCAGATGAAACTGTTCCTGCAGAAAGGTCGATGATATAGCCTGGTGCACCAACCTCATCGTGAGTACCTTCCTGTTTCAGTTCCTCGATAACGGTAACGATATCTACAGGCAACTCACGCACGTTGAGCTGCTGTATTGCCTTAAATATCTTCTGATGGCGTGGATCGTAGAAAGTTTCAGGATGAAGAAGTTCACTAACCACGGAGAAGGCATCAACATCAATCATAAGCGCACCGAGCACACGCTTCTCAATCTCGATGTTCTGAGGAGGCATGTGTCCGAGCGTGGTGTCAATCTGGGTTGGCTGACGCTTGGAGCGAGTATTCGACTTTGCTGCTGGCATCTAATTTATTTACTATTTGACTATTTACTATGTACTATTTAAAGTTTCCGCAATTAACCCCAAAGGGGTGACACCTAATAGGGCAGTCCGTAAGGGCTGTTATATGTGGGTTATATTCTGGGAAGAGGTCTGAAGGACCGACACCTAAGACTTTAAGTGCCGCACCTACGGCGCTCTGCAAATCATGTATCTACATAACGACAGCCCTTACGGACTGCCCTGTTAGGTATCGGGCTTACAGCCCTTCAGAACCTACGGAAAGTCAATTACAATTTTACCGACGTGCAAAGATAAGAATTTTTTCCCGATAAAAAAGGGTTTGACAAGATTTTTTAGGTTAATTTATAAATATGTATGCCAAAGTTTTCAACAGTCAATTTAATTTAGTATCTTTGCATTTAAAATAGTACATAGTCAAATAGTAAATAATTATGATCGTTTTCCCTTGTGCCAAAATAAATCTTGGTCTGAACGTAGTTGAGAAACGTCCAGACGGCTATCATAATCTTGAAACAGTATTCTACCCTATCCCAATCACAGATGCTTTGGAGATTGTTCCTATGGATGATGAATACCCATTGGATAGTCGCTACGACCTGAAAATGAACGGTCCAGAGGCTATGGAATGTCGTGATGAGGATAATCTCGTAGCAAAGGCTTTCTGTCGAATAGCAGAGAAATACGACGTGCCTCGCTTGCATATCCATCTGTATAAGGGCATTCCGTCACAAGCAGGACTTGGTGGAGGTTCAAGTGATGCTGCATATATGATTCGTCTATTGGATGAATATTGCGACCTCAACATGGGCAATCGCGAAATGGAACGTCAGGCTGCAAAACTTGGTGCTGACTGTGCTTTCTTTATCACGGCTGAACCAGCATACGCTACTGGTATTGGTGACGAGTTGAAGCCAATAGCAAGCGACAAGGAATGCAAGAACTATCTGCAAGGCTACTGGCTGGCTTTGGTGAAGCCTCCTGTTGCCGTTTCAACAAAGGAAGCATATTCCAACATCAAACCACGCAAACCAAAGAAATGCTGTCGCGATATTGTTCTTCAGCCAATCGAGACTTGGAAGGATGAACTCGTAAACGATTTTGAGGAGGGTGTATTCTCTCTTCATCCCGAATTAGCAGACATCAAGCAGGCTCTCTATGACAAAGGTGCTGTCTATGCTTGCATGAGCGGTAGTGGTAGCAGCATCTTCGGTATCTTTAAGGAGAAGCCTGAAGGAATCAGCGAGATGTTTGCGGATAGCAAGACATACGTTATGGAACTATAAGGCCTCTCCCCCCGCCCTCCCCCGTAGGGAGGGAGCCTGCCCAATCAAAAAAACATTCACAAAAATAGCATAAAAAACGGCGATAGGCCCGCCGCCTTCCAGCTCCCTCCCTACGGAGGGAAGTCCGATGTTGATAACATCGGAGTATGTGTAAAGCTGGGGGGAGAGGCCTTTACCTTATGGACAATCAAAAAGAACTTTTCCCTGTAGTGGACGAAGAGGGCAACGTACTCGGAAGCATTTCACGTGGGGAAGCACATAATGGCACTAAGATATTGCATCCTGTAGTGCATCTTCACGTTTTCAATTCAAAGGGTGAGCTGTATCTTCAGCATCGCCCAGAGTGGAAGGACATTCAGCCTGACAAATGGGACACCGCTACTGGTGGTCATGTGGATTATGGCGAAAAGGTAGAGGATGCACTTCGTCGCGAGGTGCGCGAAGAACTTGGAATTGAAAACTTTACACCCGAATTTCTTTGCAAGTATGTGTTTGAGGGCAAACGTGAAAAAGAACTCGTTTATGTTCACAAAACCACATACGATGGTGAGGTGAAGCCAAGCGAATCTGAACTTGCAGGAGGCCGTTTCTGGTCTATTGACGAGATCAAGGAAAATATAGGCAAAGGCGTGTTCACCCCAAATTTCGAGGACGAGTTTGTCAGTAAGATTTTGCCTTTACTCTAATTTAAATATAAACGCAAAGACGCGAAGTCACAGAGAAAAGAAAAATCCCACACCATCAATAATTCACGAGATATTGAAGGTGTGGGAAATTTTGTTAAAGATTATACCCTATTTATCTTCATATATATGTATCTGGGGCTTAAAATTAGACTCTTTTATTTTTTCGTATTCCTCAAATGAACATCCGAAGTGTTCTATCAATTCTATATTTGAAATTTTGCTTTTCAGCAATGCGTCTTTAATCTCTTCCGAAACAATTATAAATGCCGTATCGTCAATACCGAAAATTGGAATTGATTTATCATTGATTCCAAAATAGTAAGGATCATCATACGCAGATACCACATCATCTGTATTCCAAAAAGGATATGTCTTTAAATTGTATATGACATAATATTGCTTTTCTACACCTTCTATCTTAACAGGATAGCATTTATCCGACATGTCAACAAATTGAGACAAAACATCAATGATTTTTTGAGAATAGAATTCCCAACCGACTTCATAATACCTGATAATATCATAATCCTTTTTACCAGCGGCAACTTTAAAACACACATCATCAGGCAGTTTTTCTGTCTGAGATGGATCTAAATATTTATCCAGTATATCGTAAGAAGTTTCAGATGTAATCTCTAACATACTTCTTTTGAAGCGATGGGTGAGACAAAAAAGTGAAATCATTTTTTATATTTTGATATTTTTATGCAATTAAATGTATTTTCATAACAAAGTCCCAAGTAATGGAGATTTTGTTTTTGCAAAAATACATAAATTATTTGGTAAACAATAGTAAATGACAAAAAATTAACGTATTTTCCCACAAGAACTATTTTCATGCCATCACTTCTGAATAGAAAACAGAACAACAAATGACTGAAGGAATAGCAGACATAAATCAAAAAACACAGAAATTTGCAATGTAGAGATTGCAATTTAGCATTCAGAAAAAGAGTTTTGAAAAAACTCGTCACTCATCACCCGTAACGCTGTAAGTCATTGTATTATTGAGGCTTACAGCGGTGATTCACCCTATACCACTCGTCACCCAACTCATCACCAAAATCCTTGTATCTTACTGAGAATGTGAATATTACACGTGCATTTCGCCCTTTTCCCACTCGTCACCCTGAAAAAGGTGACGAGTGAATCAATCTTGCAACTTATTCTATATCAAGAGGATATACCACATAAGGGTGATGAGTGGGTGACGAGTGAAACGAAATGAATCACCGCTGTAATCCACTCAGGCATAAACCTTTACAACGCTATGGGTGACGAGTTGCAGAGTAGTGTCAAAATTCTGTTTTTCTTTATGTAAATATGAGCAATACAACTCAAAGGCCGTTATGCCTTCGTTGATCCTTCGCTATGTCTTCGCTCTACCTTCGCTTCAGGTTCGCTTCTAATTCGCTTCTAATCCGCTTCTAATCCGTTCCTGATAATGGGACTTACAAGGGATTTGCAAGGGAGGAAGAAGGGAATTAGAGAGGACAAGCAAAAACGTATGCAAGACAAGGACGAAACAGAGTTGAAGCTTCGGGAAAAACAACGATTTGCAAATGTGACTATACATTTTTTCTGTTTTCAAAGTATTTTTTGCATTATTCTTGGTTTTAATTATTTTTTTTCGTAACTTTGCACTCGCAAAATGTTATTGACATGGGTTTAGCATGACCTCTGTTGATACTTTTTCAAGGATGTATCTTGGTACATCAACTATTAATTTTTAAACAAAACAACTTTATGGACGACTATCACGCGACAAGCACTAATATGTTTTAGGCGTGAGGCAACCTTTCCCTGAATGGCTGATCCTCATACCTTATTATATATTAGTAACCGCAGCAAACTTGAGAATCAGCTAATATGAAGACTTTTTGGAACACCAAAGGTGGACTCCACACT
>CACYXI010000029.1 GCA_902778265.1 uncultured Bacteroidales bacterium
AGACGAGCCTGGATGAGCTGATACTTGATTTCGCAGCTCTTCATGCAAGAAGAACATGTGTTACCACAGTGGAAGCCCATGTAGAGGTCCTTGAGGTCAGCACCAGCGAGGTTTGCACCAGCAGGGATAACGTCAGCAGGAACTGAGTTGTTGATATCAAGGAGAGTTGCTGGCTTCTCAGAAGCGCACTCTGCCATGTACTCAGAGAGAGCACCGTAGAGGTCAACCTCACATGCTACTGGAATACCACGGCCTGTGAGACGTGAGTTAACGTAGCAAGGCTCGAACTCGAAGATAGGCTGCCATGCTGGCCAGCACTTGTTTGCGAATACTGCGAACTTTGAGCCACCCTTGTTGGTGTCGTACCAGTCAAGGAGGGTAACCTCAAGCTGTGCCATCTTGTTGATGATTTCTGGATACTTGTTGCCCTTGCCAAGCTCAGCTTCCATATCCTTAGCAACAGCCTCGATCTCAGCCTGCTTACCTGGCTTGCTTGTGATCTCGTCGAATGCCTTCT
The DNA here is from genome assembly GCA_902778265.1 of uncultured Bacteroidales bacterium. Classification (GTDB taxonomy): domain Bacteria; phylum Bacteroidota; class Bacteroidia; order Bacteroidales; family Bacteroidaceae; genus Prevotella. Next base: position 518 of record CACYXI010000029.1, read on the forward strand.
TGAGGTCGAGCTCAGAATTCTCCTGAACCTCGATGCCGAGATCATACATTGGCTGGATAGGTGCGTTACAAGCGAGGAAGTCCCAAGGACGTGGACCGAAACCGATAACCTTGAGGTTCTTAACGCCGATAACTACGCGAGCGATGTTACGGAAATCAGCGAGCTCCTTAACGCCCTCCTCTGGAGTTACGTTTGGATACTCTGGGATATATACCTTGAGGCGACGGAGACCTACGTTGTAAGAGAAGTTGAGGACACCACAGAGAGCGTCACCGCGGTCGTTAGCGAGGTTAGCCTTGCCTTCCTCCTTAGCAGCGAGAACCATAGCAGGACCATCGAACTTCTGAACAAAGAGAGTTGTTGGACCCTCTGGACCGAAGTTGCCGAGGAACATACATACAGCGTTGATGCCGTTTTCCTTAGCCCAATCAAGAGCCTTGTAAGTGTCAACGTCGTTCTCGATAACTACTGGGCAATCATATACTTCAGGAAGAGCTGCCTTCTTAACCTCTGCCATGAGGGCAGCGAGGCGAGCCTTTGTAAGGGAAGCTGGGAAACAGTCGCGGCTAACGCCTACGATACCAAGCTTTACTACTGGTTGATTAATCATACTTTTGTTTAGTTGAATTTTTTGTTATAAGTCGTTAATGTTTATTATAGGCTAATAAAATCCACCAACGGCAGAAAAGCCGAGGTTGGATGCAAAAGTACATATTTCCCGTGAAATAACAAAACTTTTCGTCATTTTTTATGAAAAAATTACAAAAAAAAATTATCTTCAGTGCCTTACTTAACTTTTTTTGCGAAAAACATACAAGAAAGTTTTGTGGTTTCAGGAAAAATAACTACTTTTGCAGAAAAGAAATAACTTACTCGTTTCGCAAGCTAAACTTGTAAGGAGTAATAAGGAGTACAAGGAGTTCAAGGAGTACAAGACGAATGACATGAGTGCTCAACCTTCAACGTCAATTACTATCGTCTTGTACTACTTTAGCGACTTTAGGAGCGTCACTCCTTGAACTCCTTGTACTCCTCAAACGAAGCAATCTGAAAAAATGTAACCGTCTTAACCCTATAATCATGATGTCTGAAATAACTATGAAAAGGATTCTATATACACTTATTTTCCTGTTCATAGGTCTAAATATCACAGCAAAGCCAAAGAAAGTGGTTCGCGTCGGATGGTACGAGTCTGCATACAACAGTACAGACCGCTTTGGTCGCCGTTCCGGTTATGCCTATGAATATCAGCGCAAGATAGCAGCCTATACAGGATGGACATACGAATACGTGGAGGGTAGTTGGCACGAACTGATGCTAAAGCTCCAAAAAGGTGAGATTGATCTGCTCTCGGATGTCTCATACACTCCTGAGCGTGCCAAGAACATGCTCTTCTCCACATTGCCTATGGGTAGTGAGGAGTACTATATCCTTATAGATAATACATCTACCGTTGTCAATCCAGAGGACATCACCTCTCTAAATGGAAAACGCATAGGCATCAATGCCGGTAGCATACAGGAGTCTATCTACGAGCGATGGGCAAGTGAGAACGGCATCAAGGCTAATGTGGTGAGAATCGACGGACAGGAGCGCGACTTTGCCGAATATCTGCTCAATGGCGAGATGGATGCTGTGGTGAGCGTGTCGGCCATAGACCATAACCTTAATAATTGCATCCCAGTAGCTATCATCGGTTCATCCGATTTCTATTTCGTAATCAACAAGTCACGGCAGGATCTGAGAATTGAGCTTGACAATGCCATGCGTCAGATTCAGCATAACAACATGCACTACAACCGACTGCTCAGCGAGAAGTACATGGCTAACTCGGGCAGTTTCCATAGTCTGTCGGCAAGGGAGGCAGAATGGGTGCGTCATCATGGAGCCATACGTGTGGGCTATCGTGACAGCTACCTCCCATTCTGTGGTACCGATAATAAGACTGGTGAGGTTGACGGACTTCTCAAAGACTTTATCTCCGTTACCTCCAATATGGTGAAGAATGCCGACATACGCTTCGAGGCAACACCATATCCCACAACCGATGCTCTCGTTGCTGCCCTGAAGAACAAGGAGATAGACTGTATCTTCCCTATCTGTCTCGGACTGTATGATGCCGAGATGCTGGAAGTGCTGCTCACCGATCCTGTGGTGGATATAGAGGAACAGCTCGTGGTGCGTAAGGCTGATTATGCCGACTTCGATGTAACCGATGCCAAGCGCATTGCCATCAATGCAAGCAACCCAAGTCATGCCTCTATCGTCAGAGAGCAGTTCCCCGACTGGGAGCTCGTACCTTTCCGCACTCCCGAGCAATGCCTCGAGGCGGTAAGCAGCGGTAAGGCTGACTGTATGCTTGTAAGCAACTATCGCTATGGCGTGATGCTCCGTATCTTTGAGAACCACGGACTCGTAACCATATCTACGGGCAACACCATGAACCTCATGTTCGCCGTGCTGCCTGAGAACACCTATTTATATTCCATCATCGGCCGCCTCACCAATATGATGTCGTCTGCCGAAATCCATTCATCGCTTACTAAGCACACACAACTCGATGCGCAGATCACCATAACCGACTTCATACGTACCCACATGGGCGTATTTCTGTTCTGCATCGCCATCGTCATAGCCATCATCTGCGTGCTCCTCGCCAAGAGTCTGTCGTCAATGCGCCGCACCAAGCAGCTCAACCGCGAACTCAAGACCCACCAGATGCAGCTCTCTGATGCTTACGAAGATCAGAAAGACCACCTCGTGGAAATCTCTGCCCTCAATGCCGAACTGGAATGGGCCAAGACACAGGCAGAGGCGGCAAGTAGTGCCAAGACCTCGTTCCTATTTAATATGTCGCACGACATACGCACGCCTATGAATGCCATCATCGGTTTCCGCGACCTTTTAGAGAAGCATATCGACGAGCCAGAGCGACGTGCCGACTACCTCCGTAAGATCAAGGATGCGAGTCGTGTGCTGCTCTCCATCATCAACAACGTGCTCGAGATGGCACGAATAGAGAAAGGTACCGTGATTGTGGAAGAGACGGCATGGAATGCCAAGAACTTCAACGACACACTCTTTAACGTGTTTACCGAGATGATGACGGCAAAAGGCATCACCTTCACCCGCGAGATCAACGTCATTCACCCCAACGTATATTGCGACCCTACCAAGTTGCGCGAGGTGTTCATCAACATACTTTCAAATGCCTATAAATACACCAACTCTGGCGGTAAAGTACACATGTCATTGCGCGAGATACCGAGCAACCGCGAGGGATGGGCGCTCTACGAGACCACCATCTCCGACACGGGCATGGGTATGTCCGAAGACTTCATTCCGCAGATATTTGATGAGTTCTCACGCGAGAACACCACTACCGCCAACAAGATTGAGGGGACTGGTCTCGGAATGCCTATCGTGAAGCGACTCGTGGAACTGATGGACGGTACCATCCGCGTTTCCAGCGTAAAGGGTGTAGGCTCTACCTTCATCGTCACTCTCCCACATCGCATTTCCGAAGAGGCGAGCGAGGAGATGCCACCTGTTGCCGAAGCCGACGAGAGCGTATTCAAGGGCAAGCGCATACTTCTTGCCGAGGACAACGACCTCAATGCCGAGATAGCAGGCGAGATTCTATCGTCTGCCGGCTTCATAGTGGAGCGTGCGGAAGACGGAATAATCTGCGTGGAGAAGATAGAGGAAGCCCAGCCGCACTACTACGACCTCGTGCTTATGGATATACAGATGCCACGCATGGACGGCTATCAGGCAACCACCGCCATACGCAATCTTGCTGACGAAGCAAAGGCAAACATCCCAATCATTGCCATGACAGCCAATGCCTTTGAAGAAGACCGTCGCAAGGCTCTCAGCATAGGCATGAACGGACACATGGCAAAGCCTATCGACGTTGCCGAACTGCTCCGCGCACTCGCCGGAGTGCTTCAGGCGAAAAAGTGAAAAAAGTGAAGAGTTAAGAGTGAATAGTGAAGAATTTAAATTACTATTATATTGCGGAAAGCAGATTAACAGCCATTAAAACTGCAATACAAATTTAAATTTTTCACTCTTCACTTTTCACTCTTCACTTTTCTAATGAAAAAATCGTCTTTTTCTTTCTCGTTTTGTAATATTTTCTGTACTTTTGCATCTTGTTAATAAAGAACGGAAAATATTTCAAAAACGTGAAAAAATATTTATGTATAATAGCCTGCATGATGACGGCAGGAATACAGAATGTAGAAGCACAGGATTATTTCTCCTCCGCCTCTGATTTCGCACGTCTGTATGTAGGTGAGGTAGAGCCACAATACCAGGTTGCATTGTGGCAAGACATTCCGTATTACAACGGCACTACAAATACGTATAAGGGCCGCATCTGCTATTATGGTGTGGTCTATGAAGATGTGCGGTTACGCTTCGACCAGTTGAAACAACAAGTCATAGTACTATCGCCTGTGGGCAACGTATATTGTCTGCCAGAGCAAGAGCATATAGAGTGGTTCGAGATGGACGGTCGCAGATACGTGCGCGATCCCGAGGACAATTCGCGATATGCAGCCCTGCTTTGCGATGGCACTACTAATGGTGTGCGTCTTTACCATAGTGTATGGAAAGCATATAAAGGTGAAAGTCCCTTTGGAAAGAAATACCTCAAGGTTCTCAGCATCAGCGAACACTATTCTCTCGTAACTCCCGACGGGAAAGTTCACCACGTAAAGAATGCTTCTGACGTGACAAATCTCTTCCCTGACCAGAAAACGCAGATAAGGCAGTTCGTTAAGCAGAACAGACTCTCGTTCGGAAAAGGAGAGAGAGGGGGGAATCTAAAGAAGGTGATAGGAAGCTTACAGCCCCTACCCCCTACCCTTCTCCCGCTCGGAGAAAGGGAGCAAGTTAGTAATGCGCCATCACGAGCTAAGGAAAAAGTTGTAGCTACATCTACTAACACCAAACAGCCAACACCCAACAACCAACAACCATCACCTATCACCTATCACCCAATTATGGGCATCCCCGTCCTTGATTCCGTGCTTGTGGCATCCCCCTCTTCTTCACGCGCTAAGACATACATAGTGCCTGGTGTGAAGAAGGCGAAGGCGAGTGTGGCCGATGATCAGGAACTTGACGAGATTGTTGTACTGGGTGGTCGTCCGTCGGCTGTGAGAAGCACGATAATGGGTTCAGAGAAATTCAAGCCCCAGTTGCTGAAGAACATACCGTCTGCCTTTGGTGAGTCGGACATCATGAAGATTGTGCTCACATTGCCTGGTGTTACCTCCGTCGGCGAGGCATCGAGCGGATATAATGTGCGAGGTGGTGCTACCGACCAGAACCTCATCCTCTTCAACGGCGGTACTGTGTATAATCCATCGCATCTGTTCGGGCTCTTCACTTCCTTCAACTCTGATGCCGTTGAGGATGTTGAGCTGTTCAAGTCGAGTATCCCTGCTGAATATGGAGGTAGGATAAGCAGCGTACTAAAGGTTACATCCAAGGAAGCCAACATGCAGAAGTTCACTGGTTCGGCAAGTATCGGTGTGCTTACCAGTAAGGCGAATCTTGAGATTCCTGTCGTTAAGGATCATGTGTCGCTGCTGCTTAACGGTCGTACCACTTACAGCGACTGGATACTAAACGAGCTGCCTGAGAAGAGTGGCTACAAGAACGGTTCTGCCAATTTCTACGACTTTGGCGGCGTGCTTACATGGAAGCTCAACAGTATGCACCGATTCAAGCTGTATGGATATTGGAGCAATGATAAGTTCTCGTTCAGCTCGCAGGATAACTACGGCTACCTGAACCGTAACATATCTGCCGAGTGGCGCTCTATCCTGAATGAGAAGATAACTGCCACGGCTTCTGCCGGACTTGATCATTACGACTATTTCAATGAGGATAAGGCGACACCGTCAATGGCTGCCCGACTGAGTTTCGGAATAGACCAGTTCTGGGCAAAGATGCATCTACGTCAGCGTTTGTCTGAAAAGCAGGTGCTCTCCTACGGACTCACCACGCAGTATTATGATGTTCAGGCAGGCGAGTATGAGCCAGTTGGTGAAGAGTCGTGCATAATGGAAGATCATCTGCAGAAAGAGAAGGCATTGGAGAGTTCCGTCTATGCCGATTATGAACATACTTTTTCTGAAAGGCTGTCGGTTTCCGCCGGACTACGCTACTCCATGTTCAATACGCTCGGTCCTCGCGACGTGAACCGTTACAATGACGAAGAGCTGCCGTCAGAGGGAAGTCTGTTGGAAACACGTCGCGAGACTGGTATCATCAATACATATCATGCCCCGGAGATACGATTGTCGGCACGCTATACCCTAAGGGAAAACCTTGCGCTGAAGGCTGGATTCAACACCATGCACCAGTATATCCACAAGGTATCAAATACGTCTATTATGTCGCCTACTGACATCTGGAAGCTCTCCGACCTTAACATAAAGCCTCAGAATGGTTGGCAGGTGGCTACTGGTATCTATCACGAAACGGCAAACAAGGACTATGAGCTTTCGGCAGAGGTCTATTACAAGCATATTGGCGATTATCTCAACTACCGCAGCTCTGCCGTACTGCTTATGAACCACCATCTTGAAACTGACGTTATCTCCACCAAGGGACGTGCCTACGGCATTGAGTTTCAGGCTAAGAAGCCTATCGGCAAGGTGAACGGATGGGTGAGCTACACATACTCGCGCTCACAGCTCCGTCAGGACGATAAGAGGGTGGCAACGCCATTGAACAACGGCGACTGGTATCCTTCTGAATACGACCATCCTCACGAGGTCAAGGCGGTGCTCAACTTCAAGTTTACGGAGCGATACAGCTTCTCAAGCAACTTCAACTATGCCACAGGTCGCCCAACGACCGTACCTGCTGGCAAGTACTACGACTTCCGTAATCAGAAGCTCATGCCATACTATACCGACCGCAACACATATCGCATACCCGACTATATGCGTCTCGACCTTGCGTTCAACATAGAGCCTACGCATAAGCTCACCTCCTTCCTGCATACCTCCTTCTCCATTGGCGTGTATAATGCCTTTGCCCGAAAGAATGCCTACAACGTCTATTATGTCACCGAGGAAGATAAGACAAAAGGCTATAAGCTCTCCGTGTTTGGCACCGCCATTCCATACGTATCACTAAATATCCGATTCAACTAAGCTGCTCATTATGAAACTGAAACACTATATACATTTCGTGCTCTGCCTACTCATAGGCACAACTATGCTGACTGGCTGCATTGAGGAGTTCGAAGCTGATCTTCCTGAAGAAGAGACCGACCTGCTCGTAGTGGAAGGTACGATACACTCTTACTTGAATACCTTCACCCTCTCCCGTTCGCTGGGCATCAATTCCGATGTTGATCCGAAGATGATAAGGGGGGCAAGGGTATCGGTTCAGGGAACCGACGGCTCCGTCATTCAGTGTTGGGATATGGACGACGGACAATACTTCTGTTGGATAGACTCCCTGTCGCCCGACGTGAAATACTATCTGCATATCGAGACTGATGCGGAAGTGTATGAGTCTGAGCCACAGAAGCCTCTGCCTACCGAGCAGATAGCCGATGTAAGCGGTATGCAGCCCACACCTTATAGTGACATCGACATACTCGTAACGCCCGAAGAGCCGTTTGATGCCAATAAAACGAACTACTACTCATGGTCCTACGAAGAGACATGGGAGGTGCAGCCCGAGGTCAGGACAACCATTGTATTCGACATGGATCTACGAAAACCCGTGTACGACGCAGATCAGTTCCCATATCGTGGATGGAAGGACGGAAGCAGCAAGACGATAATGGTAGGCTCAAGCAAGAACTACGAGGGGCAGCACATCCGTCGGTTCAAAATCTACGACATTGGTCGCAGCAACGAGCGTATATACTATAGGTATAGCGCTAACTTAGAGCAACGCGCCATTACGAGGGCGGAATATGAGTACGAGCTTGCCCGCCGTCAGGCTGGCACTGAGATGGGCGGTCTGTTCACCCCCCTGCCGTCTGCCCTCCCCTCCAACATCCATTGCGTTACGTCTAAGAAACGTGTAATAGGATTCGTGGGATGCTCCATGAACGTGAGCTACCACAGATTCTTCCTCGATGCTCCCGACTACTCCATCGACCACAAGAGACCTGATCTCCTCCTAAAATTTGAAGATTGTGATGAGCAGTTTTGCTGTGATATGGTAAATAAAGGATTGTACTTGTGCCAATGGAACGATAACCGTATGTCGCCTGGTGGCACACTCAACACGTCATGGGCAACGGAGCGTAATCTCGACGTCCGTTTGCAAGGTGCATATATTGAGGAACCGTATTTTTGGTGATTACGAATTAAGGTTATTTACTATTTGCTATTTACTATTTAACTATTTACTATGTACTATTTATGTACTATTTCCTATCGCGATAGGCATTTACTATTTGTGATTGGCGTAAAATAGTAAATCAACCAAATAGTAAATAAATAGTAAATCTGTAAATAGTAAATTATACTCGGTAAATAGTAAATTAAACTCGGTAAATAGTAAATCTGTAAATAGTACATAAAAAAATGTTCTATAGAATTTCATCAATCATAGCAGCACTCTTGCTCTCGCTGAGCACCTTCGCTGCAAGCATAGAAACTGATCGTCCCTGGTATCTTGCCGGAGAGGCAATGAAGGTGAGCGTCACCACCGACAATGCCCTCATAGCCTATGCCGAACTGTGTGACACACGCACTCTGGCAGCAGGCGTAGTGATAAGTCTTCAGGGCGGAAAGGGAACAAGCACCATCGAACTGCCTTCCTACCTGCATAGCGGCTACTATGTGCTGTCGGTATATACCCGCGACAATGCCAACGTGTCTCGCCGACTGGTAGCCGTAGTCAATCCACTCCACAAGAGTGAGGACGACGATATAGAATGGGTTCCGGTCACAGATACCGATACCCAGAGCTATTCAGCCACCATAGATGGCGAAAGCCTATCTACCGCCGACATGGCGGACGAGAAGGCGGTCGATGTGCGCGAGACTGAAGGGCATATCATCAAGGCACACGTCAAGAACGTATATAACGGCACCACATATCGCGCCAATCAGATACGACCCTCAGTCAGCATCGTAGGCAAGCAGATACACTATTTCGAGGGTAAGATGCTCAACGACACCACCGCCATATTCCATACCTACGGCATTCACGGCAAGCAGCCCCTCGTGCTCTCCGCCGCCACGCACACAGGCGTCAGTCTGCCAATAGAGATGATAAGTCCGTTTGCCTCCCTGCTCCCCAAGAAGCTCCCCCGCCTCGTGTTCCACTACAAGCGCAACGAGGTAGAGGCACGTTCCTTAGATATGCAGCGCCACCAGATAGCCATTGCGCCAGCCAGCAGCGAACCGCAGTTAGGCAGCTATCACGATGCCGAGGCAGAAGACGGCGTGCCACTTGACTATGACGACACCGTGTTTGGCGCAAAGCCCGACCTCACCTACAACCTTGACGAGTACCGACAGTTCCTTACCATCGGAGAGGTGCTTACCGAGTACGTTAATTGCGTAAGGCGAATAAAGAATAACGGCGTAGCCCAACTCACCGTGCGAAGCGTGGACGAAAGCTACGTCTTCACATGGCCGGCTATGGTGCTCATCGACGGTATGCCAGTGATTGACGTTGACCGACTGCTGAACTATGATGCGCGACGCATTCACTATATCAACATCTACGGCAATCAATACACCTTCGGCAACGGCGTTTACAGAGGCATCCTATCGTTCGTCACACGCTCCGGTCGCCTCACCAACTACCCTACTGAGCCAAATGTGCAGTATCTGGTGTATGAGTTCCCGGAATTAAATGAAAAATGAAAAGTGAAAAATGAAAAATACAGATTAGCTTCTTTCGCTAAAAATCTTCGCGATAAATACTAACCTGTATTTTTCATTTTTCACTTTTCATTTTTTCATTTAATTCTTTCGTGCGACTTTTTTTTAGAATTTTGTACAAACATGTACATGGTAGGGCAAAACGGCATTAAATATATTGATAATGAGATCATTAAGAGCATGTACATGATGGTCAAACATGTACATGACATGTACATGGGTTGTCATGCTTGAATTGTGAATCCATCATGTACATGTTATGTATATGTTTAACTATCATGTACATGGATTTAAGACATTGTTTTACAAATAGTTATACATACTTTTACCCCACCATGTACATGTTTGTGCAAAATTCATGAAAAAAAAGTCGCACTTGTAATCTTCACATTGCAAAATTCGATATTCTCGGTCTCTTCTTCAGTTCCGCTTCTCCTTCGCTTCAAATCCGCTTCTAATCCGTTTCATGTATCGATGACGAAAGGGGACATGAAAAATACGAGTAGGGATATTCCAACGAACTGACATTGAATAAATGAACATTATCAGTTTCCTCTCCCTACGTTTCCTACCTGTTTACAATAAATCGCCGTTGGATGCGTTATAATAAAAATAAAAGAGTAAAGTACTTTAGTGTAAAGTATATAGTGTAAAGTGGAACTGTGAAGCTGATGAGCTTTGCGAATAAAGATTTTAAAAAATGCAATATAGACTATATGCGCCGGAGGCGATTGACTGCGTGATTGATCTTCCGGCTTCTAAGAGCATCAGTAACCGTGCGCTCGTTATCAATGCGCTGTCGGGTAGCAGGGAGATTCCTGATAACCTCAGCGACTGCGACGATACGGACGTTATAGTGGCTGCATTGCGCGATATGCCCTACGAGATCAACATCAAGGCGGCTGGCACGGCTATGCGCTTCACCACTGCCCTGCTCTCTGTTACTGAGGGCGAGGAGCACGTAATTACTGGCACGGACCGCATGAGGCATCGCCCCATAGAGGTGCTGGTGAACGCATTGCGCACGCTGGGTGCCGATATTGAATATGTTGGCGAGGAGGGGTTTCCACCGCTGAAGGTTCGCGGAAAGAGGTTGGAGGGCGGTCGGCTTGAGATACCGGGCAACGTGTCCTCGCAGTATATCTCGGCTTTGCTGATGATTGGTCCGAGACTGACTAACGGTCTTACGCTACATCTTACTGGCGATATCATCTCGCGCCCTTACATCGAGATGACTATCTGCACTATGCAGGAGTTTGGTGCTGACGTGGAATGGATTGATGCGTCAACCATTCGTGTGAAAACGGGTGGATATAGGGAGCGACAGTTCTTCATAGAGAACGACTGGAGCGCGTCAAGCTACTGGTACGAGATGGCGGCGCTTATGGAAATTGAAAATGGAAAATTGAAAATTGAAAATTCTCCATCCCCCCAACACCCATCACCCATCACCCAAATCACCCTAACGGGCCTCATGGACGGCTCTCGACAGGGTGACTCAGCCATAAGGTATATGTTCAGCGTGCTTGGTGTGAAAACCGCGTTTGCCACGAAGGAGAAGCTCGTGCCGACAAACGTGACTCTCAAGGCGCAGCATTGCACCTTGCCACGCTTCGACTTCGACTTCATAAATCAGCCAGACCTTGCCCAGACACTCGTGGTATGCACGGCATTGATGGGCATCCCGTTCCGCTTTACCGGTCTTCAGACCTTGCGCATCAAGGAGACCGACCGCATAGCGGCTCTGAAGCGGGAGATGAGGAAACTGGGCTATGTGCTCGATGACTCGGAGGAGGGTGTGCTCTCATGGGATGGCACTCGCTGCGAACCTGATGCTGAGCCTGCTATCGACACTTACGAGGATCACCGTATGGCAATGGCATTCGCCCCTGCCGCAATTCTCTTCCCTGGACTTATAATAAATAACCCGGAGGTGGTGAGCAAGAGCTATCCGAGGTTTTGGGAGGACCTTAGGAAAGCTGGGTACCAGACCCACCCCCTTACCCCTCCCATAAAGGGAGGGGAATAGTTACAATCTTCAAATCACGACGACTCTCAAAGGTTGAGACAAAACATTTTTCAACCTGTACATGTGACAGATTAACGTTTCAATTAACGTTTTATCAGAACACAGATTTCACAGATCTAAGGGATTTTTTCGCCTACGTTCACGATTGACATCCCACAAATCCCTAAAATCTGTGGTCTACAAATCTTCAAATCACAAGGATAAGACGGATTCATAACACCCATTTGCCATCCATACGCACTATAATATGTAGCATAATTTCGTTATTGACCTCAATAGCGAAAAGACTATCTACTCCCCTCCCTTTATGGGAGGGGCTGGGGGTGGGTCTTTTATTTTGCCTTCTCCTCTCTTCCTGCTCCAACAAGAAGAACACGGCGCAGTCTCGCTGGTGGCAGGCTTTCACGGCAAAATACAACACATACTATAACGGGTCGCTGGCTTATATAGATGCTTCGTTGGAAAAGGAGAATGGCAACAGGGATAACTATACCGAGATGCTGCCTCTATATACCGTGGGCAATAAGGCAAGCCGCGAGATTGGTAAGGGTAACTACGAGACGGCCATTGAGAAATGCCAGAAGACCATAAAGCTGCATAGCATCACGGCCCGTCCGGAGTGGAACAAATCGCGAAAGAAGACAGAGAGGGATATAGAATGGCTCAACCGCAAGGAGTATAACCCTTTCCTGTGGCGTGCATGGATGCTGATGGGCAGGTCGCAGTTCTACAAGGGCGACTTCGACGAGGCTGCCTCCACCTTTACTTATATGTGCCGACTATACAAGACACAGCCGGCTATCTATGGCAAGGCTCGTGCTTGGCTGGCAAAGTGCTATATAGAGCAAGACTGGATATACGATGCGGAGGACGTGATCCGCAATATGCAGCGCGACTCCATTGACTGGCGTGCGCAGAAGGAATGGGACTATACATACGCTGACTACTACCTCCACATAGGCGATATGGAGAATGCGGAAAAGTATCTGCGCAAGGTGGTGAAGCACGAGATGCGCTCTAAGCAACGTGCAAGGGAATACTACCTGCTCGGACAGGTAGAGGCGGCCCTCGGACATAAGGCGGAGGCTTACAAGGCATTCAAGAAGGTGATAAGTCAGAATCCGCCTTACGAGGTGGAGTTTAATGCCAGAATAGCCATGACGGAGGTGCTTGCCGACGGCACTCAGGCACGAAAGATGATAAGTCGATTGAAGCGTATGGCATCCAACGACAACAACAAGGAATACCTTGATCAGGTGTATTATGCCATAGGTAACATCTATCTATCACAGAAAGATACCACTCAGGCTATCTACGCATACGAGACTGGCAACAAGAAGGCTACGCGCTCGGGCATAGAGAAGGGTGTGCTGCAGTTGCACCTCGGCGACCTATATTGGGCAAGGGAGAAATATGGTGATGCACGCCGATGCTATGGTGAGGCTATCGGACTTCTTGACAAAGACCGCGATGACTACGAGCAGTTGTCGGAGCGCAGTAAGGTGCTCGATGAACTCGCACCTTTCACAGATGCCGTGGAGCTTCAGGACTCGCTTCAGCTTCTCGCAAAGATGAGCGAGAAAGACCGTAATGCGGCTATCGACCGCGTTATCACCGCACTAAAGAAGAAGGAGAAGGAAGAGCGCGACAAAGAGGCTGAGGCAAACGTGGCTGCGGTACAGGCAAAGAACAATACTGGGCAGAGGCAGAACACCTCCAATACTCAGAACAACCGCACTACGGGCCGTCAGAATGCTGCATGGTATTTCTACAACCCTACTACCGTTCAGCAGGGTAAGCAGGCCTTTGCCCGCACATGGGGCAAGCGCGACAACGTGGATAACTGGCAACGCTCAAACAAGTCGATAGTGGGCAACATAGGTAGCGAGGAGGCAGAAGAGCCACAGCTTACCGAGGCACAGCGCGACTCAATAGCAGCCGTTGAAGAAAAGGCGGAGCAGGAGAAGGCACGTCTTGACACGGCAGCCAACGACCCTCACAAGCGCGAGTATTATCTGGCGCAGATTCCATTCACACCAGAGCAGCTTGAGGAGAGTAACGCCCAGATAGAGGATGGTCTGTTTCATTCGGGCGTAATCTTTAAGGATAAGCTCGATAACCTTCCACTATCAGAAAAGGCACTTCTCCGACTTCTGAAGGATTTTCCCGACACCGAGACCAAGGATGAGGCATACTATCACCTGTTCCTGCTCTACTCTCGCAAAGGCGACCATCTAAAGGCGCAAAACTATCTGAACAGGTTGAAAAACGAGTGTCAGGATTCAAAGTGGACTGCCATTCTCACCGACCCTTATTTCGAGGAAAATGCTAAATACGGCACTCATCTTGAGGATTCGCTCTATGCAGCCACCTACGATGCATTTCAGAATGACCGCTTTGAGGAGGTGAAGAAGAACACCGCTATTTCAGACAAGCGCTTCCAAATGGGCGACAACAGGGATAAGTTCCTGTTCATATCAGGATTGAGTCAGCTCAACGAGGGCGATGCAGACGGATGTCTTACCCGACTTGACACTCTCGTAAAGGCATATCCGCAGAGCAAGGTAAGCGAACTGGCAGGTATGATAATCAATGGTGTTCGTCAGGGGCGCACGCTTCAAGGAGGCAACTTCAACATGAACGATGTTTGGAATCGCCGTACAGCCGTGATGGCAGATAAGGACACTACGAATGCCAAGGGGTTCTCTGATGAACGCAACACGGAGTTCACCTTCATGTTCGTATATAATCCAGACTCCATAAGCGAGAACAAGTTGCTGTTCCAGTTGGCAAAGTTCAACTTTACGAACTTCGTGGTTCGCAACTTCAACATAGAGATAGCCGATGCCGCAGGACTTCATCAGATGATGGTGACAGGTTTCCGCTCATTCGACGAGGCTCGACAGTATGCCCGTGTGCTTTACAAGAACGATGGCATGATGAACGCCGCAAAAGGTAGTCGTTCCGTAGTGATAAGCAACGAGAATCTGCCTATGCTCGGCACTCAGTATAGCTACAATGACTACGATGCCTTCTACACAGAGCATTTCCAGCCTCTCAAAATTGACAATCCTTATATGCTCTATGAGCCTGATTATGACGAGAAGGCAATAGAGAAGGACTTGAACAGAAGGAGCGTGGACGTAACTCCAGCCCTGCCTTCCGAAACCGTTGCACCTAATGGCGCAGCACCAGTTTCTGGCTCAGAGGATGAAGAGGGCGAGGATGGCACAAACAACTCATTCGGATTGGATATGCCACAGGATGATGTCGTCATTCCTCAGATAGAAGAGCCTATCGCAGTTCCGACGGAGGAGATTCCTGTTCAGGCTCAACCAGAGACCGACATTGTTGTTCCAAACGAGGAAGTTCCTGTTCAGAACCCATTGGAAGAGTCTATCCCTGTGCCTAATAATGAGGTTCCAATTCAGAATCCGCTTGAAGATGTGATTTCTATTCCTACGGAAGAGGCAACTCCAGTTCAGCCTCAACAAGAGGATGTGATCTCTATTCCAACGGAAGAAACAACTCCAGTTCAGCCACAGCAAGAGGACGTGATTTCTATTCCAACGGAAGAAACGACTACCACCCAGCCTCAGCAAGAGAATGTGATTTCTATCCCTACGGAAGAGGCAACTCCAGTTCAGCCTCAGCAAGAGGATGTAATCTCTATCCCAACGGAAGAGGCTACTCCAGTTCAACCTCAGCAAGAGGATAGCTTCATCCTTGAAGAGAATACTCCAGAGGTAAACAATACTCCGACAGAGGAAATCATCATCGTTGAGGATTCCAAGAAGCCAGAAGAGCCTCAGCAAGAGGAAAACATAATCCTTGATGACAGTCAGAAGGAAGACTCCAAGCTCCTTGAGGATGAGTACTATGAGTTGGAGGGATTCTAACGAAATAAAATAAATGAAAAGTGAAAAATGAAAAATACAGATTACCTTTTCGGGTATTTCTGTGAAGGCTATTTACTAACCTGTATTTTTCATTTTATAATTTTTCATTTTTCACTTAAAATGTAAATGATATGGTGACAAACGGACATTTACTTTGGGTTGACGATGAGATTGAGCATCTCCGCGCCCATATCATCTTCCTTGAGAAGAAAGGCTACGATGTAGTAACGGTGAGCAATGGACTCGATGCCGTTGAGCAATGTCAGCAACAGACATTCGATCTCGTCTTCCTCGACGAGATGATGCCTGGTATGTCAGGACTCGAAACTCTCCAGCGCATCAAGGACATACAGCCGCAGACTCCTGTCGTCATGGTTACAAAGAGCGAGGAGGAGGACATCATGGATCAGGCTATCGGCAAAAAGATTGCCGACTATCTCATCAAGCCTGTCAATCCGATGCAGATTCTCCTCTCCCTGAAGAAGAATATACACAGCCGCGAGATTGTCACCGAAGTGACACAGACCGGCTATCAGCAGAACTTCCAGAACATATCAATGAAGATTTCCGATTGCCGTAGTATCGACGATTGGAAAGAGGTGTATAAGCTCCTCGTACGATGGGAGCTCGAACTCTCTGCCACTCAGTCGTCAATGACGGAGATGCTAAAGATGCAGAAGGAAGAGGCTAATCTCGGTTTCGCAAAGTTCATCAAGAAGAACTATATGGATTGGGTGGCACCTAACCAACACCTAACACCCAACACCCAACATCCCCTCATGTCTCCCGACATATTCAAGACCAAGGTATTCCCACTTCTCGACAAGGGCGAAAAGGTATTCCTCATCGTTATTGATAACTTCCGTTTCGACCAATGGCGTGTGCTTGCAGAGGAGATTGGCGATATGTTCGACATAGAGGAAGACCTATACACCAGCATTCTGCCAACCGCAACGCAGTATGCGCGTAATGCCATCTTTAGCGGACTCATGCCACAGCAGATAGCCAAGATGTTCCCTGACCTGTGGGTTGACGAGGATGAGGACGAGGGCAAGAACCTCAACGAGGCTCCGCTTATCAAGACTCAGATAGAACGCTATCGTCGTCACGACACGTTCTCTTATCATAAGATAAACGACTCCAACGGTGGCGACAAACTCATGCAGCAGTTCAAGTCGCTTCAGCAGAACGACCTCAACGTGGTGGTTATCAATTTCATTGATATGCTATCCCACGCACGTACAGAGTCGAAGATGGTGCGCGAGCTTGCAAGCAATGAGAGCGCATACCGCAGCATCTCCCTGAGTTGGTTCAAGCACTCTGTGCTCTCCGAACTCTTCACCGCCCTCGCCCAGACCGACTACCGTGTCATCCTCACTACCGACCACGGTAGCATACGTGCCGACCGTCCTGTGAAGATTGTAGGCGACCGTAACACCAACACCAACCTGCGCTATAAGCTCGGCAAGAATCTGTCATACAACAGTAAGGATCTCTTCGTCATCAAGGAGCCGCAGAAAGCGCAACTCCCTGCCCCGAACCTCTCCACGAGCTATGTGTTCGCCACTGGCAACGACTTCTTTGCCTACCCGAACAACTACAACTACTACGTGCAGTATTATAAGGACACCTTCCAGCACGGCGGTATCTCTATGGAGGAAATGCTCATCCCACTCATCACGATGAAGGGGAGGAAGAAGTAAACCTTATTTACAATTTACAGATTTACTATTTACAATTTATGTACTATTTTGGTTGATGTACTATTTATCGTCAGTCCAAAAGTCGAATGGTAAATAGTAAATATAAAAGAATAGTAAATAAACAGTAAATAGTAATTAGCTAAATAGTAAATACTGATTATGGAAATAAGAATAGATAATCTCGCACACATAAATGAGGCAGCCAAACAATTCGTGGCTGCTATGGGCGACAACACCATCTTTGCCTTCTACGGCCACATGGGCGCAGGCAAGACAACATTCATCAAGGCAATATGTGAGGAACTGGGTGTTAAGGACGTCATCACCTCCCCAACCTTTGCCATCGTAAACGAATACACCGACGGACAGGGCGAGCCTGTCTATCACTTCGACTTCTATCGCATTAAGAAGCAGGAAGAGGTCTATGACATCGGTTTCGAGGACTATGTAGAGTCAGGCTCAGTCTGTCTCATGGAATGGCCTGAACTCATTGAGGACATACTACCAGCCGACACGGTTAAGGTCTCTATCACCGAGCAGCCAGACGGCACCCGCCTCGTGGAGTTCATTGATTAAGCAATTAAGGGATTAAACACTATTTGTGCGTTTAATCCCTTAATCTATCAACCCAACTTTGCCATTCATTGTTCATTTGTTAGTTTACAAATTTATTGGTAAACTCTAAACAATATCACAATCTGTTAATTTCCTCTTCAGACAATCCTGTCATCTTTACTATCAGAGAAATAGAAAGACCTTCCTTCTTCATGTTTTGAGCGATTTGGATCATACTCTCTCGTCGACCTTCCTCTCGACCTTCCTCTCGACCTTCTTTTCGACCTTCTTTTCGACCTTCTATCAAGCCTTCCTCACGACCTTCTTCCCTACCTTCCTCTCGACCAGTCTTGATGACACTACGCTGATAGCGAAGATTTTCCATCATGCGATGATAGTCTTTCTTTTCCTCGTCTGACAGAGAATCTACACGAAGACGTTCACGAGCCTCTGGAAGTCCAGGGGCATTGAAGGTAATAGGTATCTCGCTTGTCTTTAAGAAACTAATCCATTCGTCAAGAGGAGTGGTAGCTAACTTGTCAAACTTATCCACACGAAGCAGATAATACTCAGGAAAAACGTCTGATGGCATATCACATCCAAATGCTTTACGCTGAGCAGCAGACAATTTAAGAATATCATTCTCATCGTGCATACTTACAAACTGGGTTGTACCACGATAAGCGTAGTCGTCACCCTGACCAAGAGAGAAATAGACAATATTGATGGAATAAACCTTACGAATCTTTTCATACGGCTCACCCTCTTTGAGATATTCCGACAAAACCTTTGATGTACCATACGCCATGCGATGGAAATAATCAAGTTCTCGGTTGTTCTGTATCTCAAAAATCATCAGCTCACCTTTCTCATCCTCTGCAAGGATATCCACACGGTTAAACTTGTCGCTCTCCGTTTCCTTGTTGCCTTCGCTCTCCAAAAGTGATTTGATGCGAATCTGTCTGCCAAGCAAAACGGTAAGCAATCCCTCAACAATGCAGTAATCTGCCTTGTTGCGAAGTATGCGTTTAATAGCCCAGTCAAAACGTATGAGATCAGCCATGATAACTCCTTTCTTTTAATTGATGATGTCAGTCAGCCCCAAAAGGCTGGTGCACGGTCTTCGATTCTTCAAGTGCAAAGATACAAACTTTTTCTCATTATTCCAAAAAAGCAAAGGAATTTTCAATAAAAGAGTTAGATTCATGCTCAAAATCCTGTTTTTCTAAATGTAAAAGTGAGCACACGATTCAAAGTTTGTAGTGTCGTCGTTGATCCTGCGTTAAAGCTACGTTCTACCTTCGCTTCTGGTTCGCTTGTCATCTACTTAGGAATCTCGTACTCAGATACTTTTGGAAAGCATCTTTGTAGAGGTCGCCAATGGGGAGGTAGGTATCTGCATCCATAATGACACGATTCTTGTTCACTTCTTGAATCTTAGTGAGGTTAATGATATACGAGCGGTGGATGCGCATGAAATAGTTTGGCAGATATTCCTCCATCTTCTTCATCGACAGGAGGGTGACGATAGGTTTCGGCTGACCTACGAGCCATACCTTCAGATACTCGCTCATTGCCTCCACATAGCGAATATCCGAAATGTTCACGTTGACAATACGGTTATCTGTCTTGAGAAAAAGCGTTTCCGTTTCCACTCCAACTTCCTCTCTATGGGAGACTGCAGAAGGTGAGGTCATTCCCTTTCTTTCACACAATCGCTGAACCGCCCTCTGAAACTCCTGCATCCCAAATGGCTTTAGAAGATAGTCCACGGCATTCACACGAAAGCCCTCTACCGCATACTCTGAGTAGGCTGTAGTAAAGACAACAAGTGGCGGCACAACAAGCGATTTTACGAAATCCATACCATTGAGATCGGGCATGTTAATGTCACAGAAAATAGCATCTACGGTATCGTTCTCCAAGAACGTGCGAGCCTCCAACGCACTCTGACACTGGGCTGCAAGTTCAAGGAACGGCACCTTACTAATATAAGCCACAAGCTGCTTGAGAGCAAGCGGTTCATCATCTATGGCGAGACAACGTAAAGTCATTTACAATTTACTATTTAGCTATGTACTATTTATAAAACCACAATCACCAAACTCTAACCTCTAAACCCTAACCTCTAAACAAGCGGGAGGTATAGCTCTACATGATAGGCATCAGGCTTGTCCTTTATGCTCAGCCTGTATTTTTCACCATAAATCAAATCAAGACGCCTGCGAACATTGGCAAGCCCTACCCCACCCTTTTCCTCATTAGGTCGGTCGGCCTTGGAGTTATGGCAACTGAAACGCAACGTCTCGTTCTCTACCATAACAGTCACTTCTATAAACGACTCACGCTGATAGCTAACACCATGCTTGAAGGCATTCTCTATAAAGGTGATGAGAACAAGCGGTGGAATCTGCCGTTCTGGCGTTTCCTGTGGAAGATTAAGCGTAATCCTTACCCTCTCCGTATAGCGCAACTGCATCAAAGTGACATAGTGCCTGATGAAATCAAGCTCACGCGATAGCGGTACACTCTGTTTGTTACCTTCATAGAGCACGAAACGCATCATCTTCGACAGTTCAACAATCATTTCCTGTGCCTTTACCGGGTCGAATTCCACCAAGGCATGGATATTGTTGAGCGTGTTCATGAAGAAATGCGGATTAATCTGATAACGAAGGTATTCCAACTGCTGTTCCAGATTCTGCTTCTCCAATTCCACAAGTCGCTTCCTATCGTCACGACTGCGGATATAGTTTTTAATGCCAAGATTAGCCGCGAACATAAGTATCAGCAGCACGATAGCCAAAATCTCACGCTCACCGAAAAACACGATAGGAGGCGGTGCATCATGCCCCTCCCAATCTCCATTAAACGGAGGCTTTGCATCGCCCTTAAACGGAGGTCGGAAATGTCTGAACGGTGGTTTTCTACCTTCTCTATCCCCAGCTTTTGTAGAAGGTGGTGGCAATGGTCTCTCCATCGGTGGTTTATGCTCAACCCTCTCTGGACGGCAATTGTATTTATAAACCATGAATGCCACAAGGATAGCCGTCACACTTACGAAATACGTTATGCGTTTATGCTTGTGTACAAGCAGTGGTGCCAACAGGAAATTATGCACAAGAAACAGCAACAGATAGACAGCGAAATGCCTCCACACGATAAGCACCTCCGTCCAGTTGAACCCTATGTGCGTGTCGCTGACCGTCCGCACATACAAACTCAGCAATGGAACTGCAAATAGCAAGCCCCACACCGCCAAGTATATTATGTTCTCAAGTCGTGACTGTTTCATATAGGATCTTATTAACATATTAATAACGTGATATAAAAAAGAATATTGAGATGAATAAGTGAATAATGAAAAAATAAAAAGTAAAAAGTGGCCAATCACCTCCCATTAACCCTAAAGATAACCAAACATTTTACATTCCCCCTTTACAATTTCTTAAGGTGATTTGGCACTTTTTACTTTTTTATTTTTTACTTTTTAATTTCTTCTCCATTCATCGTCCTGCATAGCTTGTAGCAGCCTTGCATGATGTTGAAGTTGAACCGATTGTGACGGTATATGTAGAACCAGATGTCAGTCCTGGGCAACTGAGAACATAGCTAAAGCTTCCGTTACTATGATTGCCTCCAAAGCCACCAGGACCTCCGCCAAAGCCTCCGAATCCGCCGCCAGGACCACCGCCTCCGAAGCCACCACTTGAAGGTGAATAGCCATCAGGAATAGTGAATGTAGCCAGAGTCGTAGAGCCGTTCTTAATGCTTACCTCTGTGCCAGCCGTTGCCGCGCCAGAAGTTGAGAGCACGCACTGCGAACCGTTTGTTGAGGTCACGGTATTATTGCCACCACCAATGCCAAGCACTGTGCCACCTGTTATATATAGTCGGTATCGCTCAGCCGCATCAAGTCCGCATTCTGGCTGTCCTGCTCCACACGCAATGATAGTACCACCCGAGATAAACATATTGCCATTGGTATCAATACCGTCATTGCCATTGCTCACGCCTATCACAGTACCGCCTTCCAGATACATGTGGCTTGACGCATTGATAGCATCATCCGCAGAACTAAAGGCATATACATAGCCGTCTGTGATAGTCATCTCGCCCTTTGTCTCGATAGCCTCATGACCGCTTACAGTAGCCTTAATCGTACCGCCGCTTATAGTCATGTCGCCATCGCTTTTGATAGCCTTTGGTTGGGTATCAGCATTGCCGTATTTATATGTGCCGCCTGTAGTTGTGGCTTCTATCACACCGCCTGTAACGTTGAGCTTACCGTCAACTTTGATACACTTACCGCCCGAACCTGTTGATTTCAGCGTGAGAGTACCACCGTTGATAGTCATATTGCCATCAGCATTCAATCCTGCACATCCCTTCGCATCCTTATCGTCTGTATCGTAAGTACCATTGCCTGTGGTCGTTACATTGACAATGCCGTCGGTTACACGAATATCACCATCAGCCTTTATGCCCTTTGAGGCAGCAGCCGTAGTGGTAATAGTCAGAGTACCGCCCTCGATATACACATTTCCGCTATCCTCATCATCATGATCGGCAGTCTCGCCAGTAGAGGTAGTGCCGCCAAGGTCAAATTGCATGCCATCATCGCCTACACCGCTAATAGTCACCACGCCGCTCTTCATCTGCATATACTCCTCGCAACTGATACCGTCGCCAACAGCAGAAGTAATATTCAGCGTCAGGTTCTTTATTGATACATAGGAAGCACTCTTTATTGCGTGCTTTGTATTGCCCGTCACATTCAGCATACCGCCACCCTGCAACTGTATCTGTCCCTTACTGTAAATACATGCTTTCTGCGAACCGTTAGCACCATCAGCCAACGTATTCACCGTACCCTTCTTCGCGCTTATCTGTATGCGCTTTGAGTTAGTGATATTGATAGCCGCACCACTTGGGTTAGTCATCGTAACACCTGCCAACGACACCGTGCATTTATAAGAACCAGATAGCGACAGAGAGCCGTCTGCGGTCGTACCACTCAACTGATACGTTATCTCATCATCATCCACAGCAGAGGTATTGCTCTGCGCGATTGTGACGTGTGAACCATTAATAGTAGGCGTAACATACTGTGCCACGTTGCCAGGCACATAGACCTTTGCCGATGTCGTGCCATATTCCACCGTCACGCAGTTGTTGGTGACGTCATCATTATTCACCGTCATAGCGTCAACATCGTTGAGTGCATAGGTCTTGCCCATTATGGTTAGCTTCGTGCCGTCAGTATAGGTCATTTCGCCTGTCTGAGAGGCAGGATATTGATAGATAACATTTCCCACCTTGACATTCAGCGTCTGTCCCGTAGCCACTATCGTCAGCACGAGAGCAGAAATGAGTGCAAATATCTTTTTCATCTTACTACAATCTTACAGGTTTTATCCTTTGTCTTTACAATATACACCCCACGAGGCAACTGACTGTCAGTCATTTTCCGTCCGTTGAGGTCATAGATCTCGGTGTTATCCTTCTGCAACTCGTCAACCGACAACTCACTAATTGCGTTGGTCACGCTGCTTGTCTCGTCGGTAACAGAGAAATACATCTTTGAGAGGTTTGAGATTGGAAACGTCTGCGAACCGACCTTCAGCGTGGTTCCGCTGAAGGTCAGTGTCAGTGATTCGACGGCGACAGAAGCCTTAGCCCCATCCGTCATTTCGAATGTCAGATAAGGATAGGTTTCAGCCTTAGTCGGTAATGTCCATGCCAGTATCATGGCAGCAAATAATAATTTCTTCATAAACTTATCTAAAAATGCGATTAATATTTTCTGTTGCAAAAATACATAATTCACACCATATCAGGAAAAATATTCAGCGAAAAGCAAGATTTATTCAGCGAAAAGACAATCATAGGAAAGAAAATCCACCTGTAAGATCAAGAAATAAAAAGAATAAAAAAAATAAATGATTATCTGCAATTACGTGATAACGCCCTGAAGGGGCAAAAGCACCTAGCCCAGGGCAACGCCCTGTGGTAAAATGGAGGGGATAACTAACGCCCTGCAAGGGCAAAAGCTCTAATATATTAATGCTTTTGCCCCTACAGGGCGAATATTCTAGCGTCCTTGTACATAGGGCGATGCCCTATGCTATGAGCTTTTGGGCTTACAGCCCGTTTATCGGCTAAATGCGGATAATCATAAAAAATAATTAATGCAAAATTAATGTGTTATTAATGCGGTATTACACGTTTTCACTTTGTGAAGAAAACATTAATTATCACGAATACCACATTAATTTCGCATTAATTTTCTATGCGGAAACGCAGTCCTGAAGGGACGACATATAACAGGGTTGTGCGGTACGCTACCATATTGAGAATTTGTGGTTTACAAGCCCTGTATGGGCGACATAATTCCATATTTCTCGGCACAATATGAAATTATATCGCATCTACGGAGCTCATGGGGGATGGTGGCTAATGATACGTGGGTTACACCCACGCCTATGTTATATCGCCTTTACAAGGCTTTCCGTGTCCTCTGTGTTCAGAAAAAAGTGAGGTGTAATAGTTGGTGTAATACTATTTTTCAAAAAGTTTTTAACGCCGAGTATTACACCTTTGCAGTTTTGGGTATATTAAATATCTGAGTGTCAATCTGTTTGCTTTGGTGTAATACCCCCGAAAGTATTACACCAGTATTACACCAAATAGCCCTAATTGGTGTAATACTTTCAAAGGTATTACACCAAAGATAATGTGCTGATAATCAATAAAAATATCGTGCATAACAGCAAAAGGTGTAATACCCCCTCTAAAAACTTTTTGATTTTTTTCTTCGAAAGAGTATTACACCAACCTATTACCTTCGCTTCTCCTTCGCTTCTAATTCGCTTCTAATTCGCTTCTAAACCGTTCCAAACTCGATGCAAGTCCGCTCCATAGAATGGGCGAAAAATGGGACTTGCACCGAGTTTGGTAGGGATTTGTAAGGGAACTGCATGAGAATTGCACGTTATTTACTCTTCCTCCTCCTCATCATCGAAATATACATTGCCTCCTTTGGCACCGCCCTCGCCAGCCCACCAAGGAGTGTTACGAATTGGATCATCACTTGCAGCCATCAGTCTTGCCGTATGTTTCAGTCTAACACTCTTCATCATTGGTCTATCGTATGTTTTCTTTTCCATTTTCCTATTTATGCTTTAAAGTAAATTACACAAAATCTATATTTTTATTTCCATTGCGAGAAGCTTACGCTTCTTGGAGCGGAACAAAAATTATTCACGATTACCAGAAAATTTATTTCAAAAAATTATATTTTTTGTTTAGACATTAAATTTTCTGGAACAAATTTTCTGGCCATCGTCGCAAATTTTCTTGAAAGTCCCAATCAAGCACCGCAAGGTGCTATTTATCAGACTTTATTTAAGAACTATTTTCTTTCCGTTATTGATATACACTCCGCTCTTGCTTGGCTTTCCATTTAGGCGAGCACCATCCATCGTGTACCAACCATCAAATGTAAGTTCGCCTGTCTTGGTGTTGAGTTCACCAATAGCAGTAGTCACTCCATTACGATTCACGAGTCGCACGGTGATGCTCTGTGGCATATCGTCACCACCAGAACGTGTAATGCCCTTGGCTGGAGCTGGGGCTGATGTGCCGACATACGACAGATAGCAGCGCATTGGCTTGATGAAGGCCCCCGTGGCAAAGCGGACGAACTGCCCGGCTTCCACAACCTCACCGTGAACAGCGGTGCTGCCATAGGCTGCAAAGCCGTAGTCCTTGCTCACTTCCGTCCACGTCTTCCCTTTGTACGTACCGTAGAAATTCCAGTCGTAATCCGTCGTGGCGCCTCCATAGAGACCTTCGTTAGCCGTCGTGGGCAGCAGCGTCACAACTCTGTTAGTCATGTTCTCGATGTTCGGGAACTTCATCTTCGTGTCGCTCGGCATGAACAGATACGGCGTGTTGGCTGTCAGCGAGGTCACGTTATTAGAACCCTCTTCGCCAGGCTCCTTCATCGTGCATACCCATATATGCTGGTCATAGTCGTATGTCACTTCCTTGAAGCCGTAGAACTTGCCACCCTCATTGTCGTTACAGGTATAGTTGAACGGCAGTATCACCGTCGCGGCCACTCCCTGGGAGAACGTGCGGTTATAGGTCACGCTCGAAACCTTTTCTACATTCTCCTTGATATTGACACCCACAAGGTTGTTGCCCTCGCCGTTGATGGTCACGCAGGCCCGTTCCTCATCGTCATCATAGGGGTACTCCACCACCACGTCGCTGTATATCGGCGTGTAGTATTTGCTATTGAAGAGCAATCCGTTCTCATAGCCATCCACCAGTTCGCGATCAGTCAACAAACTGCCGAGGTTGGCGGGTGCAGTGGTCGCTGTGGTTGCAGGGCGGCCCTGCCTCTTGCCGAGGTTGCGGGTGTAGTAGCAGTTCGTCACGTGGAAGATCAGACCACTTTTTGGATATACGAACGTGCGGCTGCCGTAGTCTTCCCTCAACGCCTTTTTGTCGTTGGTATATTCGGCGGGGGCAAAGAGGCAGTCGGTGAATGTGATATCCATGTTTGATCCATAACTGTTGCCTAAGAATCCGAAGCAGTAGGAGGTAGCGTTGGCCTCGTTCGGGTTGTAGATGAGTCCGTCATAAACGCAGCCCGTGATGGTGCACTCAACGTTCGAGCCATTCCAATATGCAATGACGCCGCCATGCCATGCGCTGATACTGACGGTTGTGCTGATTTGGGTGCTCACGTGGCAGTTGCTGATGGTGAGGTTGCCCGTGGCCTTGCCCACCAAACCAGCCAGCGGACTAATGTTTCCGCCCGTGATTGTGCCCTCAACGTGAAGGTTGCTGATGGTGGCGCCATCGGTGTAGTGGAACGGAGCGCTATAGCCCTCGCTGGCCGTCAGGTTAAAGGTCAGCGTATTGCCCTGTCCGTCAAACGTACCCTTGAACGGGTGCCCGCTCGTGCCTGCCATCTCCGACGATTCGATGCTTGTGCCGAGTTTCACGGTCTTGCCGCCGAAGCCTTCGGGAGCCAAGTCGTAGTTTGTGGCAAAGCAGAACCAGCCCCAGCCGTTGGCGGTCTTGATGGTGTACTCGTTTTCGTCAGTCTGCTCGAAGTGGCTGGCATCGGGTGCTGAGAACGTAGCGCCGATGTTGACTCCCTCGGCGGGCATAGTGAACGTGTAGGTGTTGGCACCCGCCGTGGTCAACGTGATGTCACTTCCCGAGGTTGCGCCCGTCGCGGTCACTCCTGTCAATGTCTCGCCGAACTTCGACGTGAAGGTGAGGGTGACCGTCTCGCCGTCCATAGCATAATTGCCATCTTTGTCGGTAGTGAACTGCGGATAGTTGGGGGTAATGGAACAAAAGGTGCCCAGGTGGAAGTCCTTAGACAGCGTATGGTTTGTACCTCCGGCAGTGATGACTATGCTGGCGGTATAGTAGCCGGTCTGCGTGGGACCAGTTGTGCCGAGGTCTTCGTTGGTGCCTTTATTTTTGTAGGTGAAATCGCCCTTTGTGGCTCCCGTTTCCGTTTGGAACAGTCCGAAGTCTGGCAACAGTGCAACATAACTAAGCCCGTTTGCTACTGCATTGTCAGCCTTTATCGTTGTCGAAATCTGGCGGTTAGTGAGTGTACATGTCAGTTCGTCGTCCTCGCCACACGTAGCAGTCAGTGTGTTTCCAGAATTTGTGACTTCGTAAGTGAAGTCGTGCTCATGTGTCAGGTTTGACGGTGTCGGCTCATAGGTAATGGTGAGTGTGCCTTGCATATTGAAATTGCAATTCCTGACTGGGTTGTAAAGCTCGATTTCGAGATAGTCTTTCTCATTTTCAAGTTGTATGCCGCTGGCGTTAGTAAATGAAAGGCTGCCCCACGATATCTGTTCTTGCGAGATGGATTTAGTCCAATTATTCGTACTGCTCTTTCCGATTTTAACGTACCCTCCGCCGTTGCTATCTATCATCATTACCTGAGCACTACTAAATGACAGATACTTCACCTTGCCACTGATACGCGGATATAGTCTGATGGTTCCGACTTTACCTGACGAAGGTGTAGACATGCTAATGAAACTGCCGTTTCCGACAGTTCCAACTTGTGCGCTGAGGAAAACTTTGCCGTCGTACGATAAAGGATTACTGCTACCTGTTACCGAAGACAGGGTAAACGTCTTTGTTTCGTAGTCTGTCGCCCACGCCGTCTGCGCCATCGTGAGCACCGTGGCGAGGGTAAGGATGAGATTAAAAGATTGTTTGATTTTTTTCATTGTTTTAATTATTTATATTATTGATTTCGTTATTTTCTTCAGGGCAACAAACGGCAACGGCTCCTCCCGTCCCATGACACAGGGACGAGAGGAGCCGCCACACACTCCTTCACAGCCTGTAAGGCTGCTATTAGGCTTTATATAGTAATATGTTTGTTTGTTTGTTTGTTTGTTTGTTTGTTTGTTTGTTATAAAAATTTCCGAAACAACCAAACATTTGCATCACAATCTGCGATGCCTTAACATTGTTTATATCATTGATTTCCAACAGGTTCACATCCATTGTTTCCTGTCTGTTCACGTTTCTGTTTTCCAGTCGGATCACATTACCGCTTATCTGTCTGTTCACATTTCTGCCCACTACTCCCCTACCCGCCATCTTCACAGCGGTATCAGCATAACCTATATTTGATGTAAGGGGCATAATATTCAATTTACAGTTCAGTCAATGTTTATAATTACCGTGACAACAAAGATTAGCAACAAGTTGCTTTTTAACTGACAATAATTTTTCGCTAAGGCTCAACAAGCTAAAGCAAGTTCCCAATCTGCGCAATCTTATTCCAATAATTATCAATTTAATGTTTTATCTTTTTGGTAAAAGATTGGTAAGATTGGTAATTATTGTCAGTTCAAGCACCAAAGGTGCGAATCCGTCACAATCACGTCAATCACCGTTTCTTTCCTTTTCCGAAGATGTCGGAATGAGTTCCTGTACGATACAGGGTAAGAAAGCAAATCTCCGTATCTTTTACATAGACCAGTAACCAGTCAGGACTAATATGACATTCACGATAACCTTCGTAGTCGCCATGTAGTGCATGATCGCGATTCAGTTCAGGCAAAGGCTCATCGTTGCTCAACTTCTCCACCACATCGAAGAGATCTGGCAATTGAAGACCGCGTTTCTTTGCAAGTTTAAGATCGCGGCGAAACTGGGTCATGGTTTTTACCTCATACTTCGCCATAGCACATCACACTTCTTCAGCCCATTTCTTGAAGTCTTCAAAGCTACCAGTAAAGGCAATACCCTTACCCTGACGTGCATCCTCAATGACTTTCATCGTCTTGTCGTTAAGATACTCGCCAGTCTCAGGATCATAGAGTCGTGGCTTTGCTACCTGCCTCTCCTCTGCGGCCATAGTATATGTCCAGCCCATCTTTGTCATCATCTTCTTGAAGAAGCTGACATCATTGCTTGGGATATTAATGGTAATTGCTGTCATAACACGATGTTTTTGTTATTTCGATGCAAATTTAAGGAAAATTTCCGAATTAAGGAATAAAATAAACAAAAAATATACGGAAATACGAGAAAAACACCTTGCGGTGCAAGTTTTAGGAACAAAAATTAGCGACGATGACCTGAAAATTTGTTCCAGAAAATTATATTTTCAAAAACGCAAAGACACAAAGTCGCAAAGTTTTTAGTTGAACACAGATTGCACAGATTAAAGGGATTTTCTCGCTAACGCTCGTGATAGATATCCCTAAGATCCCAAAAATCTGTGGTTATTCTTTTGAACACGGAAAACACGAGATTTGTCGAAGACCCACTGACCGCAGGGAAGTAAAGGAACAGAAATTTTTCGTTAGTTCTGTGTATTTCGTGTTCCTCCCAAATAACATTAGAATTAATGCGATATTAATGTGTTATTTGTGGAAATTAATGTCCTCATGAAGTGAAAACATATAATGACCATCAATGTCACATTAATACCGCATTAATATTTCGTTTATTTCGTGCATTCCGTATTCAAAAAAGCTATGAGATAAAATTTAACGTCTGAATTTGGCGCGAGCAATGTTTTCGATACCCATCCAAAGTTTGATTTGTCGTTTTTACTATCCATTACACTTCTTTTTTATCTAAACAATGCATTTATTCAGGAATTATTTGTAACTTTGCCAGCAAAACCAAACATCTGAAGAATTATGACAGCAGTAGAGATGAATGCGGAATTATCCCGCCAGTTGAGCATAATAGTTAAGGACGAAAGTCTCATGGCAAAGATGCTTAAATATGCCAAGAAGCTGACCGCGTCAAAAGCGGATCCTACTCAAATGACGAAGGAGGAGTTCTTCGCCAAGATAGACGAGTCTTTAGAACAGGCTCGCCAAGGACGTGTACATAGGATTGAATCAAAAGCTGAATTGAATCAATTTCTAAATAGTCTTTAAGTGCTTATGTATAAACTTGACTATACTGATAAGGCTAAAGAGGACATGCAACGCCTGAAACGGGAAGAGCCGAAAGCCTTTCTGAAATTGGGCAAGTTGCTTGAAGAACTTATGGATCATCCACAAATGGGCACAGGTAAGCCTGAGCAACTGAAAGGTGATCATGCTGGACAGTGGAGTCGTCGCATCACCAAGAAACATCGCTTGATCTATACCATCAACGACACGGAAGTCCTCGTCCTTGTCCTCTCCTCCTACGGACACTACGACGACAAATAGAATTAACTATAAATTCAGATATAACTAACGTGAATTCGATGAATTACCACAATCTTTTATCCACTGCGTGGAGCTACACGAGATTTGTCGCAGACCCACTGACCGCAGGGAAGTAATTTCCCATTAATTCCCACGAATTTATCATTAATACTTTTCTTTAGATAAAATTGGCTTTCCCTTCAGCCGCCGAGCTAAACCTTCATGAAAAATTCGTGATAATTCACGGATAATCAATGTAGTCAAGCGCAGCGTTTAAATTCATCGAACTGGCGTTAACTAAAAAAGGCTACCGCAATATCCCATACTGCGATAGCCTTAATTTTATAATTGTCAATTGTCTATTGCCTCTGCCTGTTGAGCTTCGGCTAATAATTTTCAATTATCAATTTTCAATTGACGCCAGTCCTAGTCCTTTGGCTCGATATTGGTAGCTGAGAGCTGCTCTGCAACCTCGTCGTTGATGCGCTGTGCGAACTCTGCCATTGACATGACAGCCTGCTCGCCACCACCCTGCTGACGCATTGCCACATTGCCTTCTGCTGCCTCCTTCTCACCAACGATAACCATGTAAGGAACGCGCTTGAGCTCGTTGTCACGAATCTTACGGCCGATCTTCTCGTTACGGTTATCAACGGTTGCACGAACACCCTTTGTATCGAGGAAGCGACGTACCTGCTCTGCATA
>CACYXI010000030.1 GCA_902778265.1 uncultured Bacteroidales bacterium
GCACGAGTCAGTACCACTGCCCAGAACCTCGACATGCAGATAGAGGCTCTGAACAAGGCAGGGTGTGAGAAGATCTACACCGAGAAGGAGTCCGGCGTGAAGGAGAGGCCAGTACTCCAGGAACTGCTATCCTTCATACGACAGGGTGACACGCTGGTGGTGTATAAGCTGGATCGGCTTGGTCGTTCCGTCCGGGAGCTGCTGGCCATGGTCGATGACCTGAGAGAGAAAGGCATCAGTCTGATAGCCCTTCAGGACAACATCGATGCGACAACACCCGCAGGGAAGATGATGTTACAAATGATGGCCATCCTCGCAGAGTATGAGCGTAACCTTATCATCGAGCGGTGTCAGACGGGCAGGAAGGTAGCGATGGCCGCAGGAAAGAAGATGGGAAGACCGAAGGAAGCCCAGAACAGCAAGGCCGATGCCGCTGCTGCTATGTACAAAGACCGAATGCCCATAGCACAGATCATGGAGTCCCTGGGGGTGAAGTCGAACAGGACGATATACAAGTACCTTCAGCAGAAGGGCATTAAAGCGAATAGAAAATGAATTTGTAACAATATCAAAGATATATAATATGGCAAAGAAGAATAAGACACAAGATCCATACAAGATGGAAATGCTCGATCTCTGGAATGAGGTAGGCGGCCAGATGGTAATCAAGTACCACAGAGCGACCATCAAGCCGGACAAAGGCGATCTGCAGCAGTTACGTGACAAAGGATTCAAGACCGACGTGATGACATGTATCATTGCCAATGTTGGTGCACACCTCGGAGAAGAGAAGGCCTTGGCATTTCTGACAGAGGCCGACGCTGCCGGTGCAGCACCCAGCGTTACCTTCGAAGCAGCAGACGGCGAGGCCTTGAATATCAGCAGCCCAGAAGAGAATCCGATGGTCGATGCACTGGTACAGGCCATTGAGAACCAAGGAAAGGAGGCTTCTGTATGAAGGTAAAGATACAAGTATCATGCAGATACACCGTCAAAAAGACGGTAGAACTGCCGGAAGAGATTGTTGCCAAACTGGAAGAGCGATGCCGTCACACGGGAACTGTCGGCTCTGATGGGGAACTGGCAGAATACTTAGGCGAGGTCGTCCATGAGGCCGATGCCGATGATTGGGAGTTTGAGGTTCATAACATTCAAAAGGAGCAGTAACTATGGAAGTAAGCATCAGTAGTTACAATGAAACAGATGAGCAACGTCTTATTAGGTTGCTTACAGAACAGGTTGCCAACCAAGACAAGTTGATCAAGAAACAAGATGAAATCATCGAGATGCAGAAAGGTCAAATTCGGACTCGCGATGAACAGAGAGAAGTTTTTATCGAACTCGTCAAAGAACTCATCAAGGAGGTTGACGGATGGAGATTGCAAGCCGGTCAGAAGCCGCTAATAAAGGATTATTACGAGGCTTGCGGCAACGATCTTGAACCAGGTGCAGCAGTTATCAAAATGCAGGAACAATGAAGATAACAACTCTATTCTGGAGGTGGTGGTATCACCATCACTCCAGCCCATCGAGATATACCAGAGTAGAAGCCTTGGCGATAGCCAAGGAACATGGGTTAGAGTGGGAGGTTCTGAAAGCACTCGACCATGGATGCACCCCTGATGAAGCTCTTCAGGAGTGGGACATCTATCCTTATGATAGTGGAACAAAATCAAAATAGGCAAAGATATGGCAAAGTACGACTTAGAAAAGTACAAAGAGTTACAGGCGAAGGTTAAAGAACTACACCGTTACATCTTTGTGGTTGCAAAACCCATAATAGATGCAGACTATCAAGCTGCTGTTAATAGTATGTCAGCTCATTGTTCTCCATATTTAGATCCTCTGGAACCAGATCCCTTTGATGCAGATGTAGAAATGCTTCATTCCATCGGTTATGCAAGGGGAATGACATTTCAGATGCTCGATTTTTTGGAAAGTAAGATACAGACATTCATAGACCTGCAAGAGTCTATGGAAAAGCGTATGAAACCTTCAAAGAAAAAGAAGCATCACAGATATTAAGACATGAAACTGACATACGAGCAGAGGCAGCAGCTTCAGAGTATCACCATTGTCAACGGCATTAATGCCTTGGACTATGTGCTGCAGCAGCCAGAGGATAACCGCTATTGGATTGCTGCAGGAATACTGTCATGTGTCGAGAAGGGGCGCATCCTGAATCGTATGACCATATTTTGGGAGGCCGAAGACCTCCGGAATCCACCACCAAAGAACGAGAGGGAATCTCGCCAGTATGCTCCGTCGAAAGAGCTCACTGAGAAACTGACTGAGGAGCAGAAGCATCAGATCCAGGAAATAACTATAGCTAATGGTACGAACGCTTGGGACTACGTGCTGTCATGGCCTGCTGATGGCCAGTACTGGATAGCATTAGGTATTTTGTCGTGTGTCGAGCACAGCTATGGCTTAACACGATTGGAAATCAACTGGGAGGCACGAGATTTACAGCGAAAAACCGCTAAGTAGGTCGTAAAATAGTTAAAATACGACTTTTTATTTTTCCTCATCTGGCAACAGGTGGGGAATTGTTATTTTTGCATCAGGAAAAGGTTGAATTTAACATTTAAAGACCCGGTAAAGTCTTAAAAACGTTAATTCAAGACTTTGAAACTATTCCAGGCATCAAAGAATGAATTTATTCATATCTTTGCCTTGGAAACCCATCGTAGGGTCTTAAATGTGTTAAATCAAGACAAAGAAACAATTCCTTTTGCATAGAAAAATAGGATTTGGTAATTTTGAAGCAAAAATAATAGTAATAAGCAAGTGATTAGGTTATGAATCAGAACGGCGTTTTAACAACAAAGAAGGAAGTTGCGTCTTCCGGAGGGTCTGAATATCAGTTCCCCGAAGAAGAAATGACGTTTAAAGGTAGACTCGACTCCAGGAGTTGGGGAAAGAAGTTTAATCTGGTATGTAACTTCACAGCCGAAGACGGCAGGAAATGGAAACTTATAGCCTTCGGGAGAAGAAGCCATTATGACGGTAACGTCTATGCCCCGAAGAATTGTGTGTACAACTTTGCCGAAGACTGGCTGGAAGGTATGAGTTTCGTCTGTACCATTAAGAAGAATGGTAAAGGCCGTTATGTGTGGGTGTCAGCAGAATAAGAGAATTTGTATAATCTGATAAAAGAAAGGAAATATTATGACCCAAAAGAAGGATAAAGCGATGGCAGCAGTTGCATGGCGCAATGTAGCTGACAAGGAAGAGATTGTTAAGGTGCTCAACAGGCCTGATATTTTAATACATGCTCCAGCAGATATTCACGGAAACATTGGACAGATGATCAAGTGGGCTGTAACAACTCTTCCTGAGCTGTTAAAAATTAAGGATATGCATCAAACAAAAGTTGTGCTTGATGTTGACGACAGTCTGTTTGACAGAATTAGGACTTTTATAAAATCATTTGAAAGTGAAACAAATTCGTCAGTGAATTACACAAATGAAGATTCTGTTGAAGACTTAGAGGTTGTAGGAACTTCACCAGAGAAAAATACAAATCAACCCAACAATACTCCTTTCAGCGATATAAGGGATTTTCTTTCTGCTTGTGGATTGCCGCTCAATGTAATGTGTGACGGCATATACATAAGCGATGAAGGACGGATCAATACTGTTATTAACGGAAATAGTTTATGGAAAGATCTTACCGATGAAGAATTTATTCATTTGAGACGCCTTAATTATAGCCAAAGGGAACAATATAAGAGAGACCTTCTTATTAAGTATTTTGGCAAAGAAATTATGGCAGCTGCCAGCGAGAACACTCCTTCTAAGGAAGATTATACACAATACGTAGTTCCTGACAACATGGAGATAAAGTCTGCTGAAGTTTTTGTAAGCGAACATCACCATTGTACTATAAGTGGTTTTGTTAACGGTGAACATAAGGAATATTCGCTTGATTATGCTGACATATTGGCTTTCTTCGAGGTGAATGAGAAAGGCGAACGGACTTTTCGAGTATTACCGGAAAATCTGATGGTAAAGTATTATCAAAAATATGATTTTTTACCGGAGGACAACGAAACAGTTATCCCCGAAGAATTTAATCATGAAGATATTTCTACCCTTCCAGATTCCGATGAAGGTGTTACATCAGAACCAGACCAGGAAATAAGACGCAGAGGGTTTCATAGATAATGACTGACGGCAAGCGATATTCAATATATGCCCGGTACGGTGGCCATTGCGCCTACTGCGGACAGCACATGAAGCAGAAGAACATGACTGTTGATCACCTGGTACCACAGAGTGGTGGCGGTGGTAACAATATCGAGAACCTGATGCCCTGCTGCAGGGAGTGTAACACAAAGAAAGCAGCAGACAATTTAGAGACGTTCCGGCTTCGGTTCTTCTGGGATACCCTTCGCCCGTCAGAGCTGGCCACCTATGACAATATGGTTTCGGCCATGGCAAGGAAGAAGTTCCATTTTGAAAAATGTTAGAATTATGCCAGAGATATACGACACCCCCATCATCCAGAATGCCATTCAGACATTAAAGGAGAGAGAAGCCAAGGTTGAATACATTGACGGCCTTGTCTCGCGTATGTCGGAGTTCAAGGTGTCCGGCAGGCCTCTTACGGGCGAAGAACTCATCGGAGGCGACCTCCACCATGGAGCCGAATTGTTTAATCTGCAGGATTTCTCTCCGAAGGTGCAGACGGACATTCTTCTTAGCCTGGCATATTTCCGCTCACCAGCGTTTCAGGAAAGAGTTGAAATGTCATTAGGTTACGCTCCTGGTTCAGAGATGACCGCACAGGACGTAGAGACATACAACAAGGTTGTTGAGCGTGCCGAAGAAGCGTATAATGACATAACCTTTGAAGTGGAAAGCGATATTGCTAAGAGCCACCACATGATAACTTTCGACAGTAAATCTATTGTCCGTATTCCCGACGGCAACGACCAACACGAGCTTGACTCAAAGTTGTATAGTTCACTGGGTGTAACAACCCATGAGATAGCCCACTATATTTACAATAGTGCGGCATCGGACTCTATCAATCCTGGCACTCACCATCAGGGAGAGGGAGAATCACTCACACCGTCAGAAAGCTACGGGAAGGATAATAGCCCGTATAATCGGATTAACGAGAGTAATCCAACCAGGGAACAAGTTGCCGAGTGGTACAAACAGAAAGACCTTGAACGAGTCAAAGACTTGTACGAGGGTGGCATCCTGTCCAAAGACAAATATGACAGATATGTCCAACGTATTTCTGGTATGTCACCAGAACAGCTTGCAGAACATGAGCATGTGGACGCACACCTCAGACACGATAATACCGGTTTTGAACGTGCTGCCGATGTGCATGCCGCCCGTATGATTATGCTTCAGGAAGGCATATGGAACCCGTTCAGCGGCGAGCCATTGAAGAAGGAGCACATCGAGGAGTTTCAAAAGAGACATCCTGACAGCCGGATATTCGAGTACTGGAATAGCAAGGAGGCAACCTACTTCCTGAATACCATTGCCCAGAATGGAAAAATGGACTCCAAACAGGACTTACAGCAGTTTGTGAAGAATTTCGATTCTGAGAAATTCATGCAGCAGCTCAGTCAGTTTTCGGCTGCCATGTTCGGCGGTAACGATGTAGCACAGACGGGACGCGGCGAACAGGCAACAGAAAGTCGCCAACCTGTCAGCCGTGGAATGTCGGTGTCGCCAGAGACCTTGATGGCAATGTCGGCCATGAACTTTGAAGCAGAGATGGAAAAATTGAATGAAGGCCAGCAGGAACAGCGATCCTACGGGCATCATATATAGATCTATATTAGTAACTTTAAAATTGTACAATTATGCCAAGTTGGATTAATGCATTTAGAAAAGTTTTCGGAGGCGGAGACGACAATGTTTCCGCTGCCCAAGCCGTCAAGGACGTTCTGAATGGAAAGGGTGAAGTATATCACGACAACGCCACCCATCTAAAGATGTTCGGCGGTAGGGAAGTGGATGTAGTTCCATCACAGAAAGGTGCACAGTTACAAGTGTCCGGTGTTGGTGCTAAGAATGAAGGTGGTTTTTCCATCAGCATGGACAAGCAAGAGTATGCTAAGTTCATGTCTCTCGATCAGGCGAACCAAAAGAAGTTTGTGGAAAGTTTCCTCCAGCAGTATGCGCCCAACAAGTTCAAGGAACTGAACGGGAGCAAACTTGCAGGAAACTATTGGTCTGGCCCTGATAAAAAATTCTATGTTCCTGTCACGGTTGCAGAGCTTGAAAAGCTGAACTCTCTCGGGAAGCACGAGAAGCTGCAGTATTTTAGGGAACTTCTCAAACAGAAAGATCCTCAACAGTACAATGCCATGGTTAATGCCGAAAAGGCATTGGCTGCAGACAAGAAATTAAGGGATGTAGCACAGACTCCATGGCAAAGAAACGGTACGCCAACCAATTCTATTGGGAACCAGGGAGCAGCCGCATGGCAGGGTAAGTTCAAGCAGTACCCTGACGAACCGCTGAACCCACGTATCAGCAAGGTAACTCCTTTCGTCGATGAGAATACCGTCTATCTGAATATGACTGTTGACGGTAAAGAGAAGAACCTTACCGTCAGCAACAGGAACACCGTTGACGCTTTCAATGCCGGTGCTCTACCACTGAATGTACTCGCCAATAAGGTGCTGGAGATGACAGACCGCCTACAGGTCAATCTTCAGAACCGCTTCGAGATGACCCTTGAAGAGCAGCGAGGACAGGAGATGGCACAGTCACAAGGCTTCCATCGATAGATTACTATTATTTGTGATTATTTATATTTTCTATCGCGTGTCAATCGTGAGATTCACTGCGAGTATAAACTAATTGAACTGCAAGGGCTGGCCGTGAGGTTCGCCCTTATTTAATATAACATTATTTGTTACATTAGAATTGTTGACGCAGTGAGTCGACAATTTGCGGAAACGAGTAACAAGCTCTTTCAGCGCATGCGGCAGTATGATACCTGTTTCCCGTCGGCATCGGTAACTATGGACGGCGCACATAGTTATGGTATTTCTAAGAATTCCAAGATTTCCAAGAATTTATTTCTTAGAAAAGCGGACGGCGGTCAGGACTGAAAAAGAGCCGCCGCCCAACAGCGTACCAATCACGCTGAGGTGGGCAGCAGCTCATGACAGGCCGGACAAAGTGAGCGCGTCGATGTGACCCGTTCCCGCAATTCCTGTCAATGGATGCCCGGTTCTCCTCAGCGTCCCAGTACGTTCGGCAGGAAATAACCAGGCGAAAGATGGTTGCGTCGCGGAAAGACCTTGCCGATACAATTTAATCCTATAGTGACAATGACAACCATCCTGAGAAGATGGGGAACCGCCAACAGCGAACCAATCTCGCTGACGTGGCCGCATTCCCCAGATGTTCCGGCTGCAAAGATACAATAAAAACGTGATATTACATCAACTTTTTATTGGTATTTTGTCAATCCTTCCGGAATATGCCATACAACAGCCCCCGAAGAACCAGCCAGAGGAAGTTTGCAGTCCATGTACCCGGAAGAAGGTATATCAGAAGTTTCGGACTATAGTTGATATCCAGCTGTGCCCACACAAAATATACCGATGCCGATAATGTTAGGAAGATGATATATATAGCTTCTGACAGGGAAATACTATATATTCTTGGTTTGTCCTCATCCTTCTTCTTGTCTGTTTTTGTTTTCTGCTCATCCTTATAGGCAAAATGGTTGTAGATCATTGTGGCGTAATATATGCCTTCAAAAACAAAAGCACCCACCATCCATGTCATTGCTTCATCATTGCCTGGTGACTGCCAGAACTTAACCCATCCCATGATTCCACAGATGATAATAAAACCGAATATACAGATGATAGTCCAGAAGGCACCTGACGGCATGATGATGCGGTTCCGTTCCTCTACGGCCTGTGCAAGCAGTTTCCCTTGCTTTTCCTCGAGACTGGCAATATTGTCATTATAGTCCTTTTTGAGGTCTGCAAGAGCCTTGTTCTGATCAGCTATCGAGGCCTTCATTTTTTCATCGAACTCCTGAATATGACGGTTGGCCACCTCCGTGAACTGTCCGGCCACATTGTCAGAAATAGCTTTGTCGATCTTGGAACACGTGCTGACAAGAATCTGATCGATAAGGGATTTCATCACCTTGCTGAAGCCAGCAAAGCTTTCATCTGATATCTGGATCTCCGAAGTGTAGGACTTCAGGAGTTCTTCCCAGAGAGGGCGTGCCTCCTTAAGATCCTTATGCAGGGCTTTGACGGCTTTTTCCGCTCTGTCTGCAACATTCTCGATGTCAGATACGGTTTCACGCACCTCACTATGTGACTCCTTGATGCCCTTGATGACAGCAAGGATTTTTTCCAGTTCAGCCTGTTCAGCAGATTTCTGCTGTGGTTCTGGCTGCGGTTCAGGTACGGTAGGATTATCCTGCTGTACGTACCCGTCGAGTTCATCATCAAAAATATTTCCCATAATCACCTCCTGTTTTTAATGTCGGCCACGGCCTCTTGATCTGAAATTAGCAAAGAATGGCTTCCATAAGCGCCACCAGTCATCGTCACGCTTGCCACGCCAGCCTCCCGTAGGACCGCCACCACCACCGCCGGAAGGTGTTACCTGTGGCAAAGCCATACCAGCCACGATTCCTATCATAGCAGCTGTTGACTTATCAATCTGGGCTGCGATACCATCAACCATATCCATAAGCTCGTCAACTGCCGTTTCAAGGTTCTGTTTTGTTGTATCACGGCCACCCAGCAGACATTGTGCAACGATGCCGTCATGAAGGTCTGATATTTCATCATGGCTATAGACATTATAAGAATAGTTGACGAACTTATTGATGACCTGCAGAGCCTTGTCGACGGCACTGCGAGCCTCCTTTTCCTCAGGAGACTGTTCGCGCGGTTTCGACTGTTCAGCACGACGGGCTTCCTGCTCCTTACTTTCACGTTCAATTCTATCCTTTTCTTCCTTCAAGCGACGGTAAAGTTCATCATCACGTTCCTGTTCCTTCTTTGACTTGGTATCATCGATGGGAACGACGGGCGCAGTCCGCTGTTTCGGCTGTTCTGGGCGACGGCTATTCTCGCGAGTGACGGCCTCCTGTTCGTTGGCATGTAGCTTCTGCCAGGTCTTCAGAAGATGCGTAGGAGTAAGATCCTTACTGTGTCCGAGTTCCGAGGCCCTGAACATCATGATACTGGATAAGCTGCCGTCATTATGGTAAAGCTTCTCGCCGACGGAATAGCCATGAATCACGCCCTTGCTGTCTGGAGTGTTCGGGTTGACGACCCATCCCTTTGCCATCATTTCTGCAAAGTACGCCTGGAGGTCAAACTCCTTCATACCCTTCAGGACGGCAATACCGTCAGCATGGATGCGTTCCTTCCGCTGGTTGTCATATTCGGACAGCTGCTTAAGTCCAAACTTCTCGGCCACCTTATCACCGGCAAGAAAGCCACGATCCTTGCACATATGGGCTTCCTGTATCTCGTTGTGTTCCGTTACCATGTTGGCGGTACCATGAATATGGATATCATCTGTATCGATATGAACCGACCAGACGGCCTGACTGTCTGCCAGGTTCGTATGCTTTCCGGTGATACAGGAATATTTTTCGTTTGTTTTTTTGTTAGTCCGATATCCCCAGTGGTCTGTCTGGTCCAGTTTCTCGATGGAGGCATCGATAAGTTTGTTTGCCACCTCCAGAACCTTGGCCTTCTGTTCGTCGGTCAGCTTTCCTGGCACCGGCTCAAAACCAAGCAGTGCTTTCCAGTCCTCCTTTGAGGGACAGATCTTGATGTTCCAGAATTTATCCTTCCGTTTCATTCCTGCAGTCTGCTGTCTTAACTGCATCTGGCGATAGATGTCTGACGGTGACGGAGTACCGAGAACACTGTTAACCTTCAGATGATCCGCACGAACAAACATAACATTCTCGTTTTGTTTACTGAGAATGTTGTCAGCCTGTTTGATGTCGCGCTTCTTAGTCAGGCCATATCCGATGGAGCCTGCACCTCCTGCGGTTGAGTTCAATGATATTATCATATTCAATCCTCCTGTTTTTCTTGTTTCGGGATATTCACGTCGAGCCAGTAGGCAACGTCCGGCTGGTTCCACCCACCGGCATCATAGAGTTGTGGTGTGTAGTGTGTTGACTCGCCGGTATCAATATTTCGCCCTGTCCACCCTTTCGGGTTCGGACGGTGTGCGAATACAACCTTGTATTCATCTGTGCCATGAGGAACAAGGGCTATCACTTCCCGCTCATATTTCGGAAGCTGTTTCCCTTTTGCATCCTTCCAGACATTATTGGAATACATTCGCTGGCCGTCGATCATTCGTTTCATGATAGGCAGACCTTCAAGCAGGAACTTACGCCACCATCGGTAAGCATTACCCTCGATGATGTACTCAAGTTTCTGTTGTGGGGTCATTCCCCTCATTATGCCTTTTGTGGCATTGAAGAAATTTTCGTAGTTATGATAGACGGCAGAAAAATCCTGCATGACAGAAAACTCTTCCTCAGAGAGAGCTTTTCTCGGATGCTTTTTCTTTGCGAGTTCACGAAGATAAGCCGACGGGTCAAGTTTGCAGGCTTTAGCATCCTTACATATCTGTGAGTACAGATCGTCCGTCATACGGACATCGATATGTTTTGTTTTACGGACTTTCCTGACAGTAAGATCCTCCTTGGAATATTTCAGGAAGATATTCAGGCGAACCTCGTCCCTTTTGTGAGTATTGATAAATTCAAGATATTCCTTCTTGGATATGATATAGTCAAGACTACTATCCCCGGATGCTTCGCTCCAGCACTTTGCAATAAGATGATGATGGAGAGGTTTGTTTATATCCTCGCCCGGCTGGCGTTCATCGACGGTCACGCGAACCTCCCCGACGGAGACGGGAACAAAAAGCTTTTGTCCTGTGTCATCCGTCCAGACTTCACAGAATGCGAAGTCCTCACGAACCTTGTCAAGGGTTTGGGAGCCATTAAATGTATATTTACTATTGTTATCCATCGGCATCGGTATTAAACAAATAATTGTGAGCCTGCGAGCAATTAGGAAGGTCCTGCAAGCTCCGCGAGGCAGGCCAGCACAGAGTTCAGACAAAGGAGCTTTTAGCGGATTTTGTCGGACACTCTTACTGCTGGCTAAAACATTCGTTCGGATTCTGCGTGCGAAGTTACGGATTTCTTTCGGAAGTTGCAAGAAACTGCCGTAAGATTTACGAATTATTAACGAATGACCGCAGTATCTGTCGCAAGGTTGCGACGTTATTCATTGGTGAGTAACCGCAATAAGAATTATGGACTTACCGCAATATCATTCGGTTGCTTACCGCAATAATTATAAACCGATTACCGCAATATGTATTGAGGCCTTACCGAAATAGACTCTATTGTTAAATAGACATAAATTATTGTGGTAAACCGCAAGTATATAATATATAATTAGTATCTTTGCATCCAAAATATACCGAAAGCAATATGAGTAAGGATAGCAAAGAAACAAGGATTCCCTGTAGCAGGTTGCTGAGGGACTATAACACCAAACATCTCAAGTCGATTACCGACATGAGTGTCAATGAAGTGTACACGTCAATAAGCAAGAATGGTGGCATAGTTACAAAGAAGTGTGCCGCATGTAAGGACTTGCTTTCGTCGCTAATAGCAAAGGTCGTGAACTTCAAACCGTCATCACCGATGACCGTTGAAGAGCAGAGCAAGCTACAGACGTTGCAGACCTTGTGGCTTGCAAAACTCAAAGAGCAGCTGACCGCCATATCCATTCCCGTCAAGCCGACATACCTTCGCGACACTGTTACGCAGAAGCTAAGGGAGCGGAACAGCGATCTGACATGCCAGAACATTCACCT
Organism: uncultured Bacteroidales bacterium; assembly: GCA_902778265.1. Classification (GTDB taxonomy): domain Bacteria; phylum Bacteroidota; class Bacteroidia; order Bacteroidales; family Bacteroidaceae; genus Prevotella. Next base: position 11,893 of record CACYXI010000030.1, read on the forward strand.
TGAATGGTATCTGGAGCAGCATCAGGACAGTCCGCTTAACCCCGAAAAGATAGCGGATGCTATCGTCGAGCATAAAGACTGGAACTGGAATGAAGTTCCTCACCTCAAACGCAATAGCAACTATTATCTTTCGGTAGATGATCCTGATGGTCATCAGCAAGAACAGAATGGTACATCGCCGAAGAAGCGTTCACGGAACAAAGGCAAGTATGAACCTATTCTGAACGCCATAGAGTTCATTGAATCCTTCCCATCGACACCTGGCATTGAGACCCTTGATGCCAGGCTGAAGAACGACATCAAGGTTGCTGATGAAGTTCTGGTATGGAGAGAGAAGGATGCAGATACCTATGACTACCGGCAGAAGTTCCAGATATTCCTGAACCTCCTGCAGACCTTGCCCGATACCGCAAAGCAGATCACCTTTGCCGACATCGACGAAAAGACCATGAAGAAGATGTCTAAGGGCAAGTCTGCCGCAAAGCAAAAGGTGAAGGCCACCAAGAAAGAGAAAGCTGGTGAGACTATCAAAGAAGTCGAGACCACCGAAAAGGAGGAAGCGACTGTGCCGTCAACACAACAACAGGAAGAGGTGACGGTTGAACAGCCGACACCGCCTGCAGACGAAGACCCGGGTGAGGAACCCGAACACTTCAGTCCAGAAGAAGTCGAGGATATACATGATGACATTTACAAGGAAAATCATGCCAAGCTGATGATGTTCCTGAACGACAAGGCCAAGACAGTCACATATCTGTCATATAACCTCACCGAGGAAAAGAACATCGGCTATATCCAGCAGTTCTCCCGCCGGAATGATTTCGACAGAGTCTATAGAACCCTAACAGACAATGCCAATCGTCCGGGTGTGTCTGCCACGAGCATCATGCAGTTCATCCGGAATGTTGTCCTTCACAATATTCTGGAGTGGGGAGCACCAGCCCCAAGGTGATCCCTGGCAGCGACCATAGGGAAGCTGCCTGCGACATAGCGGACGGTGCACATCCTACCACTTGAAGGCTACCATCATATACATGACGGCCATCAGGTCAGCCATCAAGGCCATCGACGTCACCCAGAGCAGGGTCTTATTCAGTTTCTCACTCATGGCTAACTCCATTTGAACGGCACAGAGCCGAAGGTGGCCATCCTCAGAGGTGGTGCCTTGGCTTCCGGCACGTAGGTTATTAACTTGAAATATACCTCCCTTCCGTCTGAGCGGTCAGAGCTGCAGCAAGGATGGCGGTCATAGATAGCACCAGGACAGGCTCCACCGGCATGAGTGGCAAAAGCACAGTCCTTGCACCCATCACCGGCAACGGTAATAACCCTGGCCCCGTCGATGGTGTCGATCCAGACTTCGCCAACAGCCCTTTCCTGTCCGTAGTTCGTAATCATAACCTCGATCTGTTGAAGTTCCTCAGAAAGATATTCTTCCAAAAGGCATTGAAGCCGAAGCAGAAGGTGGCGATGCTTGCGCCAACGAGTACCAGTTCGAAATTAGTCAGATGTTCCATAATCTTTGATTTTGTAACGTTATCAATTAGTTGTCTGATATACCATACCTGTCACCATTGGCAAGGCGGTTAAGGATATGGAAATAGGTTCCATCATGAACGGATGCCTTTCTGACGGCCTCGATATCATGGCGAAGTTCTGCCTGACGATCATTGTTTTCATGTTTCCAGAAATCGTTGCTTTTGGCAGTTATACCCCATTCACGCTGCTCAAAGAGAAGATTAGTTACACCTGGGAGATACTTACAGAAGTCCTCCACCTTGAACTTTATGGTATGCGATACTCCAGTACGGAGCAATGTCAATAATACGTTCTTCATTATCGTTTGTATTTTATGGGGAGTTGGTTAGGCTCCCGTTACCTTCTATGTTTGAATTTGTTACATAATCAATTAAGCACAGAGCTTTTGGATAATTTCCTTGTCAAGTTCAATAATCTCGGAATACTCATCGACACCCCAGTACTTGATATCTTCCTGAAGGATTGCCTTCTGCCTTTCTGTCAGGACATCCACCGACTTGCTTTCCTTCAAGGTCACGAAAGCTTCCTCCGACTCCTTAAACAATGCCTCGAACTGTTCAGCCTGGTCTTTGTAGGCTACCTCTGCATGGTCAATGTCCACGTTCATCCATTCAAGCATCTTACATTCAAGAGCTGTCAGAAGAGAGTTGTTTGTTGCTGCCATAATCGTTGTGCCAGTATTTATCCCGTCGGCGGCGGTCTATATTGTTATGAGTTATCGGCATGTTAGATTTTAGATCCTTTCTTCCTCTGAAGTTTTTCCTTATCAAGTCTGCCGGTATGGTTTATATTTTCGGTCGTCATCGACTTAGTTGAGTTTTGAGTCCTTTTTCTTGCCAGGTTATCAGGAGCAACTGCCTTAAGGAGGATAAGCCAAGAAATTCTGCGAGAAATTTTGTGGAATACCCAGATTCGTGAATCTGCGGAAGGTTCTGCGCAAAATTTATCCCGGAACCGTAGGCTTGTTTATTGGTGTTCCTCCGAGTTGCCCTACCTTTGCAAGGAAAAAGACTCTTTCAGAAAACTCAGCTAACCCATGAGGCGAAAATGGCATACTGGACAGGACGAAGATAAATCAGGAAAGACTTCCACCCCACCCTTCCCTTGCGCTGCAAGCGCCTCTATCCCCTTGGGGAAGGATGTTCATTGTACGCCAGTACTTAAAGCAAGGCCGATACAGGAAGGATGCCGACATGTTCCACCGTTACGGGCTTCCCGGATGACTCTTACTGCATGACGGAAAATCCACTGCTGAAGGTTTGGAGCCTGCCGGAGATACCCAGCCGTGGATTTTCTGACGTGTTGTATGTGTCATCGCCCGTATGCCTGTGCCAGTATGCGGCTGTTGAGCGACACCGTTGCCCTACAGCAAGCTTTCTGGTACGGGATGGAACATATTAGGCAGGAAGTCCGATTCGGCCGTATGACCCCAGAAAAGGTCACTGCGTTGCAGTGTATGTCAGATGGGTAACAACCAGATGAATAGGAAGACCCGACAGTTCCAGAACTCACGAGGGATTCCTTTTTCCCAGACGGCATCGGTAATGACGTCCAGGGTTTAGGAAACAGGTATCATACTGCCGCATGCGCTGAAAGAGCTTGTTACTCGTTTCCGACTGTCATCACCTGTTAATGCGCAATTTTTCTGCGCGTTAAAACGGTGTAAATATTTTTCGTTTTGCTCGATTTTCGGGGGTATAGTATATCCACCGACTGTCCGTTATGCCCTCCTGGGGCTTCCTGTGAGGTCGTTTTCCTGGACGTCACCTACAAAACACCCATTCCGGCAGAAATGTTGACAAAAGCGCATGCGTATGGAAAAAGGGGCGAGCTTCACAGCTGGCCCTTGAATTATGGAATTTTATCTTAATCGCAATGGGAGGCCTTACTTGGCCTCCGTTGTATCTGGTGTTTCACCCTCATCGTCACCCGTGGTGATCTCAGTACCGGCGAAGACGATGTGAGAGACGGTCTTATCATCCTTGGTGTATTCCTCTGGCTTGAAAAAGCCCTTGACGGTGATACGGTTTCCCTTCTTGAGCAGGTCGAGGTCTGCGGCGTTCTTGTTGCTGCGCCAGATCTCTACATTGAGGATTGCGCTGGTGCGCTTCTTGTTCTCATCCTTGCCCTCAGTGCGGGCGATTGACAGGCCGAAACGGGCTACTGATGCGTTGTTGAACTTGTTAACCTTAGCGTCGTTAACGATAAAACCTGTTACTTCGAAAGAATTTACTGACTTCATAATCGTAATTTTTTAGATGTTAAACTTAATTTTTACGGTGCTTCAAGAGCTGGCAAGGAGAAGTTGTACATTAGGTCAAGGAATTACGAGCAAAATTTACGGAATACCCCATTTTCTTTAGGCTCCGGCGTTAAGAAGAAAATGCGGAAGGCTGCTGGAAATTATGTGATGGAATAATGCAGCGTAATTTTGATGAAGCGGAGAGATACTTGCCGGACAACGCTTGCGCTAAATTTGCACAGGAAAAATAAGTCAGACATCGCCCGAAAAAATTATGTGCAGTCAGAGACACAGAAAAGAAGACAGGTCAAAGTGACGATGCGGAGGAAAAGACAAAAGAACGCAAGTACCTAAAGGGTGAAAACAATCGCCGTGAGGGAGAGGCTGAGAACCCCGAAAAGAGAAGCATCACCAATCATCAGAGATGTGGCCCTGCGACAGCCGAGAAGACACAAGAACCCAAGAAAAGGGAAACAGACCGCCAAAGGCCAAGCCAAAACCGAGGAATCCAAAGGATGAGGTGACACAACAGCAACCGTATGCCAGTACTGACCGAAGGGAAAAGAGAAAGAAACACCGACGGAGGCAGAGAGCCTATTCCGAGACACAATGAAAGACAAGAAAGGCCAGTTGTGAACGCCCGAATATTCCAAATAAGCTCTATATGGAATATTTCGACGATTTTCAATGAGTGTAGATGCCGTCCGTGTTTTATGCCTGGACAGGCAGATTTGAATGTCATATTCCCCAAATAGTTGTTATTTGGGTGTTTTTTGCGATTTCGCATTAGAACGAAGTCCAGGAAAAGGAAGCAGCATCGATACCGATGCGAGGATGGCAGCAGGGGTTGTGATGGCATCAGGACTAATACGAGGAACATCCGAGGATAGTGAACAGGACGTGCAGGGATGATGATTTACGGAGAGAAAGTGCCAGGGGTTCTTGACAGCAGCTTTGATGCCGTCGAGAAACGACATTAGGTGGTAGCTCTGCTGGCACCCATTGTCGTAGTGCAGCACCTTCCCTCCGAAAATTGTAGCATACCGCCCGCCGTCCGTCAAGTGAACTTTCCGACGATATTCTGAGCATTAGTACGCCATCGTTCCCCGGATGTCATCCGTATGTGTGGCGACACAGATCCGGAACGTGACCATCAAGGGCGGCGACCAAAGGCAAAGCACATTACCGTCGGTTCCGGCGAAGCAGCTATGCGCCCAGAGTGGGAACAGACAGTGATATGCACGGCTGTCAGAGTGGATCGGATAGTCACATTACGGATTGCCCTGGAGTGACACATACAGGCTTCCGTCGATATCCAACGTCGCCGTTGGTTTTTATGAGAAGCGTAGAAATGGCTCAATTTTCGCTTTTCAGCCCTTTGGTGGATAAATTCCACCTTGAAAGCTCAAAACGCGTTCAGAGGGCTTTAAATGAATTTTTCGCTAAAATTTTTGGTGGAGTCGTGGAAAAGTTGTACTTTTGCACCGACCCAAGACATACCAGACCGATAGGTACGGAATGTCATCCCGCTGAAGAGGATCTTGCGCAAGGCACACACGTGATGCCGTCGACCAACCTCGAAGCGGGTTTTTTGTATTCACTCCCTTACCCTCATGCGCCAGCCCAGATATTCCAACCAGGAGGGAGGGTGTCTTGGGTCCGGGGTGCAGGGGCAGAGCCCCGCTCCAGCCAACCTCGTTGATAGAATCTCCATGCTTAAATTGTCCGTCATCTGTCCTTATGATAGATTGACTATAGTTAGATAGATTTATAATATATTTACTGCAGGCATTTAACCGTCTTATTTTCAGATGGTTACAATACCAAATATAACAGATAGGTAGGGAAAATATAACGGATAGGTAGGGAAAAATAACAGATAGGTAGGGAAAAATAACAGATAGGTAGGGAAAATATAACGGATAGGTAGGGATTTTTCGCTTGAAGTTTATTGTTCTGTTATAGCTAACACCAGGATACGCTTACAACATTTTTATGTTAAAAAGTAGGATCTGATTGTATTTAACATAAAAAATAACAGATAGGTAGGGAAAATATAACGGATAGGTAGGGATTTTATAACGTTTAGGTAGGGATGTTGTATTTTTTGGGTAAACCGCTCTGAAAAGGCCAATTTTCGCATTTTGTATCTTGTTGAATATCAACGAGTTACAAAAACAGCTAAAAAATGAGCTAAAAATCGCTCAAAAAATCGCTCAAAAATAGCCAGTTTTTTGTAAAAAATCGGCCTGTTTTTTTGATAAAAATGAGGCAAATTTTTAAAAATCGACGAAAACGTCTGATTTTCGCATTGGTTTTCTTACATTAAATTATAAAAACAGAATAAGCAAAACTATAATATAATAATATCTTAACTTGTTTTTATAATATAAATATGTTAATTTTCTATAATAAGATATCTGCCAATAAAAATTTCTTTGTATCTTTGCATCCGTAAGGCATATTATATAATTTATAAAGGTATCATGACTTTATCTGAAATAGAAGGAAAATTAGCTTCAGAACAGGAAAAGCAAGGAGTAAGTTACACTTTCCTGGTTAAGAACGGATTAGGATATTCTACCGTGAAGAAGATCCAGACGGGCGAAAACTATCAGGTTCGCCGTTTGTTCACCTATTTGAATTTTCTATGTCTGTTTCTGATGGTAGATGGATATGTTATGGAAGATATAGAAGAGCTGGGAGCATATCTATCCCGCCGCAGGTTAGAACTTGGTTTGACCCTTGGCCGTGTTGCTGGTTCAATGGGAACCTCCATTGGAATTGTCCAGAAGATAGAGAAAGGAAAGGGATACAACCGTGACAGTCTTCTGAAGTATCTGGAAGTAACTGGAAATATAGAGTTCGATATTGTCGAGATGGTAGATTATTTTGATTAAAGGTTATAGAATATGGTAGATAAAACAGATAAAGTAGAGAGAGAACTTCTGAGAGTTATCAAAGAGAGTTCAAAAATCAAGTTGCCTGATGAGTTGAGCGACATGATTCTGATGCCGTTTGAAATATCACTCATGCGTGGTAATTTCACGAAGATGCAATATGATGTAATCCTCAGTCTATTAAGTAATCTTCGCGACAAGTTCCGTGAGGTCATCGAGACAAAGAAGAAAATAGAGCAGCTTCAGCAGTCAAGTCAGGCCGGAATGGATGAATCAGAGAATTCTTCCCATGACAGTGTGGAGAAGTTGTTTTTCGACAAGAAAGACAACAAGGAGTTCCAGAAACTTTCTTTGTCTCAACAGAAAAGGAATATTGTCAGGGAGTATGTTCAGCTTGAACTGTTCGCTGACGAAGAGCAGTCGCTGGCGCAAGAATTCAAAGTAAAAAAAGAAAACTCCCTTATTAGAAAGTTTTATTTGAAGGAATTTGGCGTCAGTGACGAGCATTACAGTTCTCTTATAACTGCACTTAAAGCCATGTCTTCGTTAGCTGTTCAAATACCATATGTATCACCTACAGGTAAGGAGTACGACAAGGTGGGAAGTTTCTGCACTGCTTATTTCCCCAAGGTACAACCCAAGAAAAATCACTATGTTGTCATTGAGATCGAAAGAGATGTAGCCGAGAAACTCTGCAAGATGGATTTCGGATATCACATCATCAACAAACAGGTAGCGAAGGAGCTTGGCGTTCAATCAAAATATACCGAGAAGTTATATTTCTTTCTGAACGGAGAGAAGAAAAACGGATTCAAGGAAATGTCGATAGACGAATTACGCAAAGAATTGTCCGTTGAAAAGAAGTATAAGATATGGGGCGCTCTAAAATCAGTTATAGAGCGGTCCATAGAAAACATTAACCTTTCTTGCACAGCAGGAAAGATTGATTTCTGGGTAAAATATGAGCCTATCTATCTTGGAATAAAGAAGACTGGCTGGCCAGACAGGATTAAGTTTTATATAAAGAGCAAGGAAGAGAAAGAGAATAATCTCGACCAGCAGCTTGAATTAAAGACACGTTCAGAATATGTGGAATTCCGGGAAATACTTCTGAATGATTTGAAGTTAGCTCCACAGGTTGTTCTGCGTCTGTCAGCCCGCCTGACTAATGAGAACTGCGCCGATGCCGTCAATAAGGCTATTTCTTTAATGGCACAGATAGACGGTAATCCTGATGTTAAATCCCCTACTCCGTATATACTAAGCAGCTTGAATGAATTTTTCAAGAATTACCATCCAAAGATAAAGTCTGACATAAAAAAAGGAAAAGGGTTTTCAGAGTGGACATCTTTAATGACAGACTTTTGTAAGGGAACGGATGCAGCCGCTGTCAGAGAGACCATAAGCCTCATGACATTTGGTGGTTATGACTCGGAAAAGAAAGTGTTGATTATTTGTTTTCCGGATATAGATACAAAAAAACGAATGGATGTCTACGGCCCCTCATTTATTAAGGCCGTCAAGAAACACTTCGGAGAAGATGTAAAGACACAATTCACTATAAAAGAAAAGGAGGTATCAGATGCCGTATAATCAGAACAATAAGAAGAATCGTCAGGAGACAAAGCCTATTGATAATACTTACGGCCATGTCCAGCCGCAAGACCTTCCTGCCGAAAGAGCGGTTTTAGGAGGGTTGTTGATAGATAAATTCGCATGGGATAGAGTATGTGATATACTCCATCCTGAAGATTTCTATGAGCCAAGAAATCAGCTAATTTATAGTGCCATCCGAGATATGTATATGGATGGCAAAAGAGTAGATATCATCACCCTTTCTGATAGACTCGCCAAGGATGGAAAGATTGACGAAATAGGAGGACCAGGGTATATCGCCGAATTAAGTTCAACGGTCGCTTCCTCTGCGGGCATCGAGGAACATGCAGATATTATTGCAGAAAAAGCCTTGGCTCGCAATCTTATCAGCACTGCCAGTATCATTGAGACAAAAGCTTTTGATGAAACTGTACCCAAGCAGGATGTGTTACAGGAAGCCGAGCAAGCCTTGTTTGAACTTGGACAGGCCGGTTCTATTCACAGTTATGAACAGATGGACGGCATCTTGGATGAAGCACATGAGCAGCTTATGAAGAATGCCATGGGTAGTGGTATTACCGGATTATCGACGAGATTTGTCAAGCTGGATGAAATCACTTCAGGTTTTCAGCCATCCGACTTGATTATCCTTGCAGGACGTCCGGCCATGGGTAAGACTACTCTTGCCATTTCTTTAATCAGAAATATTGCTATTGACAGTAAGGTTCCTGTTGCTTTTTTCTCGATGGAGATGACAAAAGTACAGATTATGCAAAAGTTGATTTCGAACTATTGTACCATCGACGGCAAGAAAGTTCTTAATGGGCAACTGGATCCTGTTGACTGGGAAAGTTACGATGCAAAGCGTAAAGAAATGAAGGGAAGTCCCCTTTATATCGACGATACTCCAGGATTATCTATTTATGATTTAAAGACGAGGGCCAGAAGAATGGCTCGCGAACACAAAATCAAGTTGGTAATCATAGACTATCTTCAGCTGATGAATGCCAATGGTATGCGTTTTTATAATCGTCAGGAAGAAGTCTCAATGATTTCCCGCTCCCTGAAAGGTCTTGCCAAGGAACTTAATGTTCCAGTCCTTGCGTTATGTCAGATGAATCGTGGTGTCGAAGCCCGTGAAGGCATAGAGGGCAAACGTCCACAGCTTTCAGACCTCCGAGAATCAGGTGCCATCGAACAGGATGCCGATATGGTTATATTTGTTCATCGTCCAGAATACTATCACATCTACCAAGATGACAATGGCCGTGATCTGCATGGGATGGGGCAGCTTATTATCGAAAAGCACCGTAAGGGTGCAACAGGTGACGTATTACTGTCCTTCAAGGGAGAGTACAGCAGGTTTGACAATACGGAAGATGTTCAGTCGCAGGTTCCAGAACCAGTTAAGATACAACCGAAGGAACAGGATGTGTTTGATACAGGTTGGGACGATGACGATGCGCAACCATTTTAAATAATAGTAGAAATGAAGACAGATAAGCAGATGGCGGCAGCTGCTGTGGAGTTTGCGAAGCGGTGGGAAAGCAGAGGATATGAGAAGGGGGAGTCCCAGTTATTCTGGGGAGACCTTCTTACGACCGTGTATGGCGTTGAAAACCTTCCGGAATATGTTAATTATGAAGTTCCCATAAAGAATGACGACGGAACAACGAACTTCATAGATGTTCATATTCCGTCAACAAAGGTTTTTATTGAGCAGAAATCCAGCGATAAAGACCTGCGGGCACCTATCAAGCAGAGTGATGGTCATTACCTTACCCCATACCAGCAGGTTAAGCGGTATGCTAAATCTGACAGTGTGACATATTCGGAGCGTCCTCGATGGATTATCACCTGCAATTTCAAGGAGTTCCTTGTATATGATATGGAACAGCCCAACGGCGAGCCTGAAAGCATCTTACTGAAGGATCTTGAAAAAGAATACCATCGGATGAAGTTCCTTGTTGATGTGAAGAGTGAGCACATCAAGAAGGAAATGGAGGTGTCGATGCAGGCCGGAGAGATTGTAGGCCGTATCTATGATGCGTTGCTGACGCAATACGATGACAACAGTCCTGAAGCCCTTCGGTGGTTGAACATCCTTTGTGTCCGTATAGTGTTCTGCCTGTATGCCGAGGATGCCGGTATATTCGCCAGAGATCAGTTTCATGACTATCTGGTGAACTATGACACCCGGGACATGAGAAATGCGCTCATACGCCTCTTTGAGGTACTGAACACACCGACAGAGAAGCGCAGTCGCTATCTGATGGACGATTTGAAAGCATTTCCATATACCAACGGCGGTTTATTTGCCACCGAGATAGAAATACCTCAGTTCACGGATGAACTGCGCCAGACACTGCTTCATAATGCCAGTCTGGACTTCGACTGGAGTAAGATCAGTCCGACGATATTCGGAGCGGTCTTTGAAAGCACCCTGAACCCTGTTACCAGACGGGCTGGCGGTATGCACTATACCAGTATCGAGAATATCCACAAGGTTATCGATGCGCTCTTCCTGAACACTCTCAGGAAGGAGTTTGAGACTATTCTTGAAGAGAAGGTCGAGAAGGTGCGCAATCGACTGTTGGATGCCTTTCAGGACAAACTGGCAAGCCTGGTATTCTTCGATCCCGCCTGCGGCTCAGGCAACTTCTTAACTGAAACCTACCTGTCACTTCGCCGATTGGAGAATGAGGTAATCCGTGCCAGGTATCACGGCCAGACTATGATGGGTGCATTCATCAACCCCATCAAGGTCAGCATCAGCCAGTTCTACGGCATCGAGATTAACGACTTTGCCGTGACGGTAGCCACCACTGCGTTATGGATAAGCGAAGCTCAGATGTTGGCCGAGACAGAGAAGATCATTCAGCAGGAAATAGATTTTCTGCCACTAAAGAGCTATAGCAATATAACCGAAGAAAATGCCCTGCGTATTGACTGGAGGAGTGTTGTACCTGTAGAGCGATTATCATATATCATTGGTAATCCTCCCTTTGTTGGTTATTCCCTGCAGAGCAAGGAACAGAAGGATGATATCCTGAGTGTCTTTGTTGATGTGAATGGTAGGCCATTCAAGACAGCCGGAAAGATAGACTATGTAGCAGGCTGGTATTACAAGGCTGCGGAACTGATGCAGCATACCAATATCAGAGCTGCTTTAGTTTCAACCAACAGCATTTGTCAGGGTGAACAAGTGGCCGCTATCTGGAAACCCTTAAAAGATCTGTTCGGAATACATATAGATTTTGCCTACAGGTCTTTTGTATGGGACAGCGAGGCATCGGCCAAGGCACATGTTCATTGTGTCATCGTAGGCTTTAGTTGTTCCCCTACCCTATCCAAAAACCTCTATATGGGAAATAACGGCAAAGAGGTAGGCAATATCAATGCCTATCTAATAGACGGCCCTGATGTATATATCGAAAGCCGTAGTCATCCACTTTGTGACGTTCCGGAGATGGTGACTGGCAACCGTCCAGCGGACGGCGGTAATCTTATCATAGAAGCCTCTGACTATGATGATTTCATACGCCAGGAGCCTTCTGCCCTACCCTATATCAAAAAATTACTTGGAGCTGCTGAGTTCATCAACAATAAAGAGCGATGGTGTCTATGGCTTGTCGGAGTATCACCTTCAGAACTTCGCAAAATGCCTTTGGTAATGAAGCGTATCGAGGCTTGTAAAGCCGATCGCGAGAATGCTCCAGATGAAGGCAGGAGAAAGCTGGCCATGACACCCCATTTGTTCAGGGAGCAACTGAACCCAGAAACAAGTATTGTGGTGCCTGTTGTATCGTCAGAACGGCGCAGGTATGTACCAATGGCCTATCTTGGTAATGATGTTATTTGTACTGACAGGATTAAATTTCTGCCAAATGCAGGACTTTATCATTTCGGTGTTCTTAATTCCAATGTTCATATGGCCTGGATGAGAGTTGTGTGTGGCCGAATGAAGAGTGACTATAACTATTCAAAGGACATTGTCTATAATAATTTCCCATGGCCATCCCCTACCCCAGAACAGAAAATAAAGATTGAAGGTACAGCCCAAGCCATTCTCGATGCCCGTGCGCTCTATCCTGATAGCAGCCTGGCAGATTTGTATGATGAAGCCGTCATGCCAGCAGAATTACGAAAAGCTCATCAGGCTAACGACCGTGCCGTCATGGAGACTTACGGTTTCCCAGTCAGCAGAGATTTTCAGGAAAGTCAGTGTGTGGCCGAATTATTCAAGTTATATCAGTCTTTAATAAAGTGACGGTTACCCCAGAAAAGGGAATCTGTATATCATACAGGACTCTCACAGGGGCAAAACCCACATGGAATGACAATTCAACACCTTGAATAGGAAAAAGGATTGGTGACACCAAAACATCAAATATTCAACGGAAGGAATAGACGAACGGTTTGAAAAATTAAATCTATCAAAGAGTCTGGTTTTGATTCTGTAACAATATCAAAATTTTAATTATATAAATATATTATATAAGTATATAATAATATAAACATACAATATAAATACATAATTATATATTTGTAATATATAGTTATATACTATAAATAAATAAAAGTATAATATACCTATATAACAATATTATAGAAAAATATAAAACAATAAATATATAATATAAATATATAAATATTGTTAAGAGATTGTGTATTATTAAAATATTATTTGTATATTTGCACTTGAAATCGTAACAGTACAAATATGAAGCATTCATCAAACAAATCCTGGCAAAACATCGCGTTACTCTTCAATCAGAAGAAGGGCATACTCCTTCATGCTGTTTCACATGATTATATATACGAGATCCGCAGACGAATGTCACAGGATAAGAAATATATGTCATGGCTTCGCAAGGATGATAACAAGAGATATCAAGAAGAGCTTGCAAGGGTTGAATTTGACGATCTCATGAATAATCACGGTTACGATGAACTATGTCACGATAGTGATCACAGTGAATGCTATTCAGTTCTATGTAGTATAAATCTGTTTTCCAAGCAGAACGCGATCAAAGCAAAAGAGAGCGTCTATACAACATATAAGTTAGATAAGGAAACGTTGAAATCCATCTGCCGTTGTGGTGACTGGTATTTTATTTTCAGCGAATACCGTCTGGAGAAAGAGGAAAAAGAAATCAACCTCGACAAAGCTGAAAAGAGGGGAGGTAAGCGTGAAGGTTCTGGAAGAAAAGGAACTGCCTCCAGACTTGCCTTTGGAAAGACAACCACCGTCCGCGTTCCTGTTGAGTTCAAGAAAACCGTAAAGGATTTGGTTGAGTTTTTCATCAATAAGGAAGAAGAGGGCGTTAGTTTGTCATCTGCGCTATTAAAGGCCCACTTTGCATTAGAAGAGGAGGCCGATAAATGGAAAAAGTATGTTGAGGAAGAATCACCTGATTCCGAATATCACGAGAAGCATATCCAATGGGCAAAAGAATCCGAAGAGGGTGCTCGGCTGCTGGATGAGCTATATAAGATTATTCCCGTAGTCAGTTTAAAGAAAACGGATAACGCAAATATATAAGTATATTATATAAATATATGAATATATAACAATATTGAAAGTGTAACGAAATCAAAATAGATATGAATAAGATCATTGTTTTTGCCAATCAGAAGGGGGGATGTGGTAAATCCACCCTCTGTCTGTTGTTTGCCAACTATCTGGCATACAAAAAGAAGAATGTCTGTGTTATTGATACCGACATTCAACAGACACTTGTGCAACAGCGCAATGATGATGTGGAGTTTCTGGAAGATGATAAAATGCCCTTCAGTATTCAGGGCTTCGATGTAGCAGATCCAGAAACGATGCAGCAACTCATGGAGAACGCCAAGGCATATGACGGGTATGTTCTCATTGATTGCCCAGGCAATATGAAGGATGACGGGCTTATTCCGATCCTGACCAATGCAGACTACATCATCTGTCCGTTCCGTTATGACCAAAAGACCCTGACATCGACAGGTGCCTTTGTCAGCATTCTCCGGGAATTGTGGGGTAAACTGGAGTGTAAAGAGGTGCCCATCCTTTTTGTGCCCAACAATGTTGTCCGCAAGGGCAATATCGAGGAAAAGAAGATGTGGCGTGAAGTTGCTAAGACATTCGCCATGCTCGGCACACTACTGGAAGCCGTTCCTGGTCGTGCAGCCCTTGAAAAGACAAATACCTATGAGATAAATTCCGCTCAGCGTGAGATCGTTGAGCCGTTGTTTAAAAAGATAATAGAAATTACGAAAGGAGAATAACTATGGCAGAGAAGAAAAAAACACAGGTTGTAGCACCAGGTATGCTGCGCAGTCTGAACAAGCAAGTACAGGGTGGGGGAGTACAACTTCCATCCAGTTCGTCACAACCGGCACCCGAAACGGCACCGACAGAAGAGCCGAAGGAACAGCCCGCCGCCAAAATGTCGTTTGGTGAGAGGCTGGAGAGTTATAAGGGTGTTAAGGGTCAAGGTCAGGCCATTTGGGTACCTGACGAAGTGAAGAAGGAACTCGAAAAAATCCGCATCAATGCATCGAAGAACATTCCACTCCGCTCACTGGCCGCTGCCATGATAACTGCATTTATTTCAGAGCATCCCGAAGAGATCGAGAAGCTTTGACAATTATCCCGAACCGAAGGGGTAGGGGAGTCAACTACACCTGTTGGAGAGGTTGGACTGAAACATGTGATATAGTCCGCCTCAGAGAAGGCAGATAAAACCGTAAGGTTGACCAGGAGTCACAAAACATAGCTGCCTGGTGGTGACTGAACCTTCGGTAAGTTACAGAGTCACATCGTTTTCCTTAATAGGGGACGGTGTGGCTTATTGTTTTAAATATACTAATTTAAATTTATAAAGCAATGACGAAAAGAGAATTGATTAAAAGACTCAAGATTCAGGTTTCTACCATGAAGGATGATGGGCTTGATAAGTACCCAGAGGTGTTATGCAGTCGTGCGGACATGCTTATTATAACTTGTGCAGACAACCCATTTAGGGCTGCTGAAGTTTTTTATAATGACGAGAATATTTCCGCACTGCTTGGAAATCCCAACAGGGAGTTTGTAGTTCTTCCTGACGAGGATGGGTTTAGAGTTTACAAAGGTGTTGGAAAATAAACAGTAATCTATCAAGAAATGAATGGAATAAGTATGTTTATCAGCACAAGAAAAGTCGAGTATGACGGAAGACAGGAATACCTGTATGACGTTATAGTAAAAGATCCTTCATGGGTCTACGAGAAGATGTATAATAGTCTTACACCAATAGAAAAGATATTTTATGATGCCATCACATCACGTCGTCCATCATCCGACATAGAAATTGATGTTTCTCATTTTATGGACATCTTCTCACCCTACAAAGAAGAGCCTGTTTTATCTGAACCAAGAATAGAAAAATTATTGAATGGTTTTGAAATGGCAATAAAGGAATATAACAAAGACATAAAAAATTGGAACAAGCATTATAGTCCCGGATTTAATTACGGGCATTTTGCTGGAGAGCCAATAGCCCCAGATATTAGTGGTATGTCTTCGTTAATAGACGATATAAAAACCAAATTTCAATCAATTCGTGCAGCCTATAAAAAAGGGAAGATTACCCAAGATGTCTTTGATTCAGAAGAAAGAATGCGTCTAATACTTCCTGACCTTGAAGCCAAAATCCGTGAAAAAGCCATAGAGTATGGTTCAAATATGGAACCTTATTTTATTAAAATGGATAGATGGATGGAAGCCGTCAGGGAGGCAAAATGGACTTATGAAAGGTTCAAAGAAGAATATCATTATAGAGGAACGATGGAATTTGGTAAGTATAGCGGTAAGACCATTCGCTCTATTATAAAGCATGATATTGGTTATATTGAATGGGCACTGCATAATAAGGATGGGTTTGTTTTAAAAGGCGATGATCTTCAGGACTTTATAGCAAAAACTGGTTATGACCCAACAGAAACACACCCTGAAACAGGATATATTCCATCGGACGGTTTATTGAAAGATATATCATCGTTCTTAGGAGAAGAATATTGTAGATTAGAATCTGTTGTTTTTGAAACATCAAAACTCCCTGAAACAAGAAATTTTCTTCTTCTAAACGAGAAATACCCAGAAATAAAGTATTCTATAACATCAAACGGGAAGAATTTCTTAATACGTTTGTTCGGAGGATTTAATTATATAAGGCATATTGTTTCTGAATCCCAAACAAAATCCGACACAGATGATAATTTATTCGATGATATTGAACAAACAAACGACGTTGTTCCTTTTTAATATTAAGACTATGGTAAGACGAAGTATTAAGCAGTTTGTGAAAGAGAACTATGTTCTGGACTTCACCGTTCAAGGATCATGTAACGGGAAAGACTATAAAGATGTTCCTGTCAATGTGTACCGCCCAAAGCTTATGAAGGAACTGCCTGAAGAAATGAAGGAATACGTCACTGGTGTCTCACTCGGATGCTACGACGATAGAGGATATCCAAGTTGGGATTGCGGTAATCCGGACTACGGAAGATGGGATGCCTTCTGTGTCTTCAGGTATCTTGCCGGAAGGACAGACGTGTATGTTTGCTCCATCCTGCGCCGTCCTTTCACGGAAGAACAGCGCAAATTCTACGAGAAGCATTGTGCCTTCATCATGGCACCATACCGCATCTATGTACCTTGGGACTCAGCCGTTGACTCTCCCGAGTTAAGAGCTGCTGTTAAAAAGTATATGAAAGATAATCCTAAAAGTTTATATTGATAACGTAATAATTTCAAAAGAAATGAAGAAGAGTTTTTATGAGTACTTTATGGAGTGGAGCAAGGAGTATGCGACAGTGCATTTAGACTATGAACAAGATTAATAAATATTATTATGACAAAGAAAATAGTAATTGACAGCTTCGAGAAAGCGGTTCAGAAGTTAGGTGAGAATCACCCGTGTGTCTTACAATGGAGAATGTTCGAACAATCAAACATTGGTTCGGCAATGCCAGATGTAGAAGCATATGTTAAGTTAAGGGTGATTATTGCAGCTATTAAAGGAGATTGGAGACCTACAAGAGGTTTCACTGGAGAAGAAAATCTATGGATGCCTGTCTTCAATATATATCCGAAGGAAGCAGCTTTAGATGAAGCAGCGGAAGAAATGAGACGGACAGAATATGTTTTACCGACTGGTGAGATGGCTGAGTATGTTGATGCAATTGAGGTAACTAAAGATGGGAAAGCAAATCAGTTTGAAAGATTTGTTTTCCCAGATCCAATCGTTGCTTCCAATTTTGGCTTTTACTTTCAGCGACTACTGGCACAATTTTTAATAGGATAATTATATGAGCAGTATAATAACGAATATTAATATGGCAAGAATAATAAATATTATCAAAGATCCTCATTTCTGTTCATGGGAAGATGGAACAGAAGATAAAAAGTACTTAGAAAGTTGTTTGCACCAGTATCGGGCATTCGTCGAGGATGATGAAGGACAGATTCATAATTGTCATCTTATGAATAATATGGATTTTGAAGATGACTTGAATGTAGACCTACTTTTAAAGGAGGAAGAAAGTACACCCCTTATGGAAGAAGACACTTATTCTTTAACCGAAAATAAGTTGTTAGAGCTGATTAAGGGGCAGTGCATGGAAGATTGCAGCCCGTCCATAAGTGTAATAGAATCCCTATTAGACGAAATGGAAGCTGGAGGTATAGATTTGAAAATTGTTTTGGTTCGATTATTAAGGGACTTGTACGAACAAATGAAAACGTAACATTATCAAAGTATGGCACACTGTGATGATGGACTCTGTTAGGATAGCATCTATGGCAGTCAGCCATGGGGCTATTTATCTACCGGAGAAGTTTGAAGGATAATTTTAAAAGTTAAAGTGTATGAACGAATTGAAGAACGAACGCATGGCCGTCGAGCGTTGGAAGAAGGCCGTAGAGGCAGGCTCCTGTCAAGCAAGCTACAGGCGCAAGCGTGGTTATACGCAGACCAGCGATGATTACTTCGTTGATGGAGTACAGTGGGCCGATGAGAACCCAGCCGACACGAAGTGGCTAACACTCGACACCAAGCCAGAGGATGGTGATATGATAATGGTGCTGTGTGAGGGTGAACATTTCTACATCAGCCGATGGAGAAAGAAACTCGGATTCATGCCTATGGGTACCGATATAATTGGTGATAACCATACCTATCAGCCCGTAGCATGGAGACCGATGGCCGATATCATCAACGAGTATCTGAAATACGGTGCAAAGAATGCTGCCAATCCCACAAGCAACGGAGAGTAGGGAGGTTGCTACGTTCAAAATTAAGAAAGGAATTGATGTGTAATTTAATTATAAATATAATAAATGTGAAAAGGTACACAAAAACATCGGAAAACATTTGGTAATTTCGTTAAAAATGTGTACCTTTGCAAAAGGTAATTAAAGTAAACGTGTTATATGAAAGAACCAAGTATTAACTGTTCAGAGACCTACGGCTTTGCTGATATAAAGCAGCTTCACACCTTTATCGATGAAATGGTAACACCAAAAGAAAAAGGTGATTCAAATCTGTTTGCCGTTAAGACAGATGAAGGAGTTATCCTTCTGAGTGGGAACCCGACTGATGAAGTATTTCAGGAGGATGCTAAGAACCGCTTCAAGGCAGTGTTGGTATCTTATCCAATCGACACCATCAAATGTGATATTACCACAATATCCAGATTTTCTGATGAAGATGATATCCAGGATGAAAGTTATGAAGCAGCAAAACAGATTGCCGGAGAGGTCATTATTGCTTCAGAGGAAGTTCCTGTAAGCGATACTGATGCAGCAGCATTGTTTCAGTCCGTTATTCGAAGCGTAAACGCAGGTCAAGTGAAACAGCAGGTGCTGGCAATGGCCCTCCTGAATGACCGACCAGACGATGACGGAATAATTCGTCGTAATCTGATTATAAGATGGTTTGAACTCTTAAAAGGATAACGGATATGAGAGTAACAGAATTAATGGTAGGCGATAAAGTATATTGGGCTACCAATGTCGTAATGTTTGTCTTAGATGTCAGGCGAAGCGACAAGACAGTCGTTGGCATGGTGAACGAGAAGGAACTGGATCCTGAGTTATTGGAATATGCCCCAGCAGGTATAGTTTCCGTTGATCCATCAGGCTTAAATCCTATTCCCTTAACTCCAGAGATTCTTGAAAGAAATGGATTCAAGTATGACGGTATGGCCGACTGGAAGTTGGAAGGTAAGGACGGACTGTTTATAAAAGTATGTCCTGTCCAGCCAAACAATGATGACTGGTGGCATCCAAGCAGCACAGGTTTCGAGGTGAATAACAGTATATCAGATATACTGCTGGAAGGAGTTGAACAGGTGTATGTTCACCAATTTCAACATGCACTAACGATGGCAAACGTCGAAATGAACCTTATAATATGACGATAGGTTACGCACGAGTCAGTACCACTGCCCAGAACCTCGACATGCAGATAGAGGCTCTGAACAAGGCAGGGTGTGAGAAGATCTACACCGAGAAGGAGTCCGGCGTG
>CACYXI010000031.1 GCA_902778265.1 uncultured Bacteroidales bacterium
AATTTCTTTATTATCATTGTTGCTACTAATTTAAGAGTGATACAATTTTTCGGTAAATACTCTGAAACTCGGATTCATCCAACGTTGTTTCTTCCGAATGAAGCCTTGCATTTGATTTTTTCAAGTCGAACTTAGAGCCAACTTCACTAATGATTTCGGCTATTGCTCTGATTTTTTTATTCGATACAGCCTTTTTTGCATCAGCAACAGTCTTATACCGTCTTGCGTCAGGTCCAAGTTCGTCAGCAAGTTCCTTGCTTGTGACAATCCTTTCAAACAGTATATCGTAGTTACTCATAGACTTTTTGTATTGAAGGTTAATAAATGATAGACACCTCTGGCATTCTTGTTTTGAACTCAGGATCGATGTTATGACATTGTTCTTTTACGATTCCTCTACGATGAACAGCTGGCTGCAAGCAATATATCTCAAACTCGTCACGGTTCACATCCTCTATTGATCTCCAATGTGGGAAAAGCAGTTTCATGTAACCAGTGGCAATACGCTTGATGGCCTTTGAGTCACGAACGTCAGCCTTGTCCTCGAAGTGTACAAGCTGGTCAAACAACAATCCATATGTATTGTTAGTACGCATTGTATGTAGAATTTCCGAGAAATATTCCACATTGATCGTCCAGCCCTTGAATATCATGCTGGTATCAATACGAGGAAGTAACCAGCCTTCGATGAAACAATGGAAGCGGTCAAGCAAAGCCGACTCCCTGAAGTTTTCTGGAAGAGAATTAAAGTAGAAAGGAGAAATAGGCCTATGCTGTTCCGTCAAAGGAATATTACCCATGAGCATCAAACCACATTCCGATGTGAACTCCTGATTATCAATAGTAGTCTTGCCACTCTCCAGATAAGACTTCAAAGCTGCTTGTATCTCAGCAGGTTCTTGAAATACAATTGTCTGAATCTCATCGAACACCGTAAAGTCATGGTTTTTGATGATACCATTCTGCTGCTTTGTTTTATCAAAAAAGAGCTTTGCACGAGTAACCTTACCACCACTTACCAGCCATCCGTACTTCGACAAGTTGCCAAACACGTATGACTTGCCAGTACCCTTTGGTGCAAGTTCTATAACATTCAAGCGTGGTTCTATAAATATCAACAAACGAGTAAGGAACTCCATTTTTTGCGTCATATTAGCAAAACCATCTGGATCATACTCCATGGCAGATAACAACACATCCATCCATTCCTGGGTAGTAAAGTGCCGACGTGCCTCTGCCAGATAGTTCATATCCACAGAGCTATATGGTTTGAATGGCTTATAGTCAACCATTTGTACATGATACTTCTTGCCATCATCATCCTGCAATAGGCACAACTTAATGATACCCCATTTCTCGCCATCAACGAGTTCGCCCTTATGCTTATTATAGGTATATTCAGGAATGATGCCTTCTTTCAGCTTGATTCCGTAATCAGGTATTGAGAACTGCTTGACACCTTTGTTAAGATCAATATTGATGATGAAACGTGCTAACAAAATGACCTCTTCACCAGAAACAATCTTATCCTTTATGGTACCACTCTTAGATGGAACAACTTGATCAAGGAACTGTGTAAGCGCAAGCGTATCTATCTCGCCTGTCTGTATGTTGAGATAGCGCTTCAGAAGAAAGTCCTTCACAAATGCAGGAAGATTACGTCCTGCAAATATACTGTTCGTACGCTCTGGATCTTTGAAGATAGACATCGCAGAGAAGTACTGTCTTATCTTTTCACTAATTTCAGCCTTCATACTGATATATATTTATTAATGTGTATTTAGAAACCGCCAAACAAGTCTTCTTCCTGAGCTCCTGTTGAGACAGAAATCTTGAAATGACGGATTACGTTACCAATTACAAGAGAGATTGTATCTATATGTTCACTCACTACAAGTGGATCACTCTCATAGACTTCATCATCTAGTTGATGCAAGCCGTATCTGTCACCATTGTATTCCACTGTAGGAATCTCAACCGAGGGCACATTCTTGATTCTGAATCTAACCGTTGGATTGGCTCCTGTCAGTTCGAGCGTCAACAGGTCTGCTGTCCACTCCGTACCAGACACATAACTTGATATTACGAATATCGGCACAAGTACCTCTTCTGGAGTACAACCGCCATGAATGCCTTGTCCTTTTGGCACCTTATTGCAAAGCGAATTATGACCAAGGGCGCATACAGTTTTTCCGTTATCCAAACGGAAGTAGTTACTGTCAGCTGTCCATGTTCCTTTGTTCTTGATGGCTACTCGTCCGTGATGATCAGATTCTACACCTGCAAGCCCCAATCCATCACACAACTGAGCTAAATAGGTGATGCCATGATCGCTGATAATGGCTATCTTCTTGCCATTATACTTTGCAAGTATATCATTTATTATCTCCCTTACCAGTTCCACCTCCTTGATAATAGTCGATGGCCAAACGTTAGTTGGCGTATGGGCTAGGTTGTCAAGGTCACCAGCCTTTGGAAGTGTCTGACCTTTGAGCAGTTTCTTCAAGTCTTCACTGTTCTCCTGTGTTTTCGTTGGCAATAATGCACGTGCTATCTTAATTTCGTTAAGGTAAATGCCAGACGAATTCTTTTCGCGGACAATCTCTTTGATAAGTGGAATCCATTCCACTCCGAGACCATCTATCCAATAAAATATTTCAATGTCTCCACGTCCTGTCAAAAGGGTGCGTGTTGAGCAGAACTTCTGATACCATGAGTCGAATGTGACTTCTGATGCGTTAAGAGTCTTGATGTGCTGTTCTATCTCTTTTGTATAAGTGTTTGATAGCTTTGCCTTCTTGTATTCCTTCATGTAACTCTCTACCCACGAAGGAACATTTACCGAAATGCCAAGTGGCTCTGCCAGATAATGATAAAGATCGGGGAACAAGTGCTGTATCTGGTCAATAGATATAAGCCCCTTGCCCAACCATGACACAACGAGTTCTTTCTCTTTTGCCGAAACACCTGTGATATATTTCAATGCACTCGATGGATTATACTTCTGTGCAATAGCTTCCAATCTCATTGCCAAAGTCGATTGTACCCCTTCTCGCATCACCACACCTCTCTTGGCAGCTTCCATCAGACAATACTTACGTACCTGCATATCGTTTATCACCTCGTTCATGTCAAGTGCCATCTGCTCCACAAAGTCATAACCTGTGAGCATTGTGGTCTTGTTGAGCATTCGGCATATGTAGCCTTGTCCGTCTTTATACATCTGGTAGTAACGCGATAACAACCATCGTTCAAATTGCCCTGGATTCTCAAACCAAAGTTTAATGAACGTTTCGTGAGTATCTATGCTTATTACAGAGAAATAGTTGGTAACAAACTTACTGAAGCTGAATCCATGAGCAACATCTATGCATTCTGCAAGTGCATTCCAGTTCTCACCATCACCATTCTGTAGTTCCATACTGCCAAACTGTAACTGCAATCCCTTTGTCAGGAACTCGTAGGCATTATTACAGGTTATAAAGGAAAATGCATTGTCTGGTTGTGCAAAGATCGCATTCGCAAAAATACAATGTGAAGTACAGATTATATTGGGCGTGACTTGCTTATTAGCATCCTTCCATACATTGAGCCATTCCTGCATGGTGTTCACTATAGTATAGTGTTCATCAAGTCCTTTTACTCCATAAGTATTCTTATCTGTAAGTATCAGACGATAGGTAAGGTCTTTTTCTTCTGTATGTAATCGCCAGATGATACTCTGCGAATCCTTGTTGAAGGTTTCCATCTTGCCCTCCAACCCCACAATTGGTACATATACTCGCTGATGGTTTTCTGCTGCAATAGCATTAGCCTCTATTGCTTTGATAGTCTTAAGTAAGGCATCAAAAGTCTTCTTCGTTTCGTTGTCATAGAAACGAGCCAACTCTGAGAAAGGAGCAATCACACAGTCTTGTCCATTCATCTGCTTTATGTGTTCCTTGATGCGTGTGGCAAGTTCGGTGTGGGTAATCATCAGATCGGGATAATCCGCGTCTATCCACTTATCGACACTATACACCATAGCGCCAATCTCAGATTGAACGAAGTCCACAAACTGACTACAGTCACGGAAGTTGTCGAACAAGACGAATCGTATAGGGTAACGATTTCTTGTTGATACATCCATACCTGTTGACTCCTTGTCGTTCAGTATGACGGTTCTCAGTTCCTCAAAGGATTTATACTCATTGTACATACTTCAATAGTGTATCAAGAATGAAACTGCCTTCCTTTTCTATAATCTCCTGCAATAGGTCTTTCGCCTCAGACGATGGCATGAACTTCAGTTTGTCTTTCAGTTCATCACGCTTCTTGCTTATATCACCAGTGCTATATGTATTCGTTACTGAAGGGGAACTTACGTAGCCTACACCAGCTGACTCTTCATCACCACCTGTATAACCACCACCATTATTTCCTTTGGTTACGACCTGCTGTGATATTCTCCAATCCTTCAGCGTTTCCTTCACTTCTACCTCTTTCCACAAGCCAACCTCTCCTTCAAGATGTCCATGGAGATATTCAAGGGCTTCGTCTATCTCGTCATCTTTCAAGTTAACAATCTCAACGCCCCTCATGAAATTATAGAAACCTTCCTTATAGTTGCCACCATTGTTTTCTTGAAGCATGTTGCCCCATTCGTATTTTTGATCTTCATAACCAATGATGGTATCGTTGAGCAACTGAGGATTCTTCATGCTCTCAGGGTCACTAACCACCTTGATAATGCAGTCAACAAGCTTACGCATGTCTTCTGTATTCTCCTTGCTGCTACAATACTTCAACGACCAAAGAGGGAATCCCTTCTCCTTGGCATATTCGTGCTGTATTGCCCAACGAGCATCCTTCAGTGAGCTAATGTCAGAATAGCCTTTTAGTTTTCTGAGCGAGAACATTGCGATGAGGTTCTTGCAAAGCTTTCCTGCCTCTTTACTCTCAAACATGAAGTTGAGTTTGTTCGAGGTCTTGCCGCTTTCCCACGCCTTGAAGAGTTCTACCACATCATCAATTAGGTGTTGTGCCGAACGTTGTTTACCGTTGGTGTCGTAAATTTGGTTTACATACTTCTTCATGGCAAATGCTACCATAGCCATAGGCGCATAACTTTGATAAAGTCCGTAAGGTGCTTCTGTCAAACCTTTCAGTTTATCACCAAGGTTGAATGTCTGGTTCTTGCTTGTGTGACGACCTGACAGCATTTCATCAATATAGTCACAAACCTTTTTCAACGGATGATTCTTGTCCATATCCTTCTTCCAAATAAGGTTGTCATCCACACTATCCTGAAGCAGGAACTCAACATGACGTGCCTGACCTTGACACGATTTAGAACCGAGAATGTCTTGCTTTGTATTGAACGAGAGTACTGCATCTACGGTTGCCTTTACTGATGCCATTTTCCAGTATGTGGCAGAGTTCTTTGCACGGATAATCTCCAACGACTCAGGACCTGCCTCAAAGATGACAGGAGCGATACAGTTGTTGGTAGTAGATGCCATCTTACTACCTACGATGGTCATATCATCTCCACGTAGATAGAAAGTCACATTGCTGCCTTTCATTCTTCCCGTCCATTCGTCTATCATGTCAGAAGCATTCTTGGTGTATGTCTTCTGCTGATTGGGCAATCCATGGCGTTGAGCACACTGGGCATTTGCCTGATATTCTATGAAACGCTCATAGTTCTTTTCGCCCATCGTTGCCTCTATCACAACGAATGTGGTATTCTTGAAGCGTTCCTCCTTGCTGTTGCGTTCTGCAATATCCTTCAATGTCAGGAGCTCATCCTGTGTACGAGCCACCATGATAGCAAGGAATATTTCGTAGGTCTTTGCTTGACGGAAGGTGTTTTCTATCTTTGAGAGAAGAGTGAATTCGTTGCCTTGCTTTGAGAAGAACTGATAACTCAGTGGACGATTCACACCACCAAGGTTCTTGTCGAAACTTTTGCGTGCGGCATCACCGAACTTGATTACCTGATCTGTATAAAGGAAATTGCTTGACATCAGCTCTTCCTTTATTTTCTGAATCTCTTCGCCTGGGAGTGCGGTAAACAGGATAGAGAAATTGCCGTTTGGCTGACGCTGAATGATACTCTTGTCGTTGAGGAAGTCAAGTATTTCTGTCAACTCTGACTCCATCTCTGTACCTGCAAACAAATTCTCTATATTCTCTGTGCTTGGAGTTACAGTATCACTATTAGCAATGTTATTCAGAGCATTAAGGAGCAATATGCCCTTGAATACTCGTAGATATGTTTCACCAGCCGCCTCTACTGCAAGATGATGGCTATTGAAGCGTTCGGTTACAGCACCAAACTTTGTAGTATCGCTCTCAAAGTATTCCTTAACATAATCCCACAAGTAGTCGGAGGTGATAGTACGCTCACCATCATACTTGCACTCATCATCAAGGAAGTCACGTACAGCATCACTCGCAAGGAACTCAAACACGCTTCGGCTTGAAGAACCTGCTTCACGAGCATAATATGTGGCAAGGTTTGCTGTTGAAGGATGCAAAGGGAACAGGTTCATTATGTTCTCCTTTGTTTCTTCTGCACTTGCTGATGTCGCAGAGAATAGATCAAGCAGATTTCTATGCATAGAGAAGAATCTGTCCTTACGGAACTGGTATGCTTCTTCGTCCACAATCTTGAACTTCTTTGACATAATCTTAAAGGCACTCACTGGTTCCATGTTGTATGAAACATAGTGGTAACGTCCTTTGGTCTTCTCGCGTTCTTCTTCCTTCAGGGTATTCAAGGCAGATGGATGTGAGATAAAAAGGAAGTACGAGTCATTTTCCTGATTCATCATAGCCTCGGCTATTTTCTGCAACTGCACGAGCAGACGCGTACCGATGCTTGAAGTCATGATTTCAGTAAACTCATCCCAAATTATAAGTAAACCATCATACGTACCTTGCTTCTTCAATGCATTCTGCACCTCAAATATCCATTGTTGTATGTTATTACCTTGCAGACGAATATCAATACCTGCTATTCGCTGAGCATTGCGTACTCTATCCAGTACTTCTGTATCACCAGCAGAAAGCAATTGCTTCAGTTTCTTCAAGTCTGGAGCAACACTACTAAGTATGGTATTGTTGTCAATGAGCGACTGCCAGATTGCAGGTTGCTCGTCAATATGTTGGACGAGTGTGTCGAAGTCGGTACGCACAACGATGTCTATACCAGCCTTCGTCAAGGCATTGCTTATTTCCTTCTGGAGTTGTAGCGACAAGTCTTCTTCGTGAGCGATACTCTGCTGACCATAAAGATTGACAGGGAAAAGACGCTTCTGCTGGCGTACCTGCAATACTGCATTACGAAGCATGGCATACTTGTCCTTCTTGTATTCTTCTTCAATATACTCCTGAATTTCATCAACTGGATCACAGAACAAATGCTTCAGTACTGCACCAGCATGACTTTTACCTGTACCATAAGTACCGGCAATCCATAATGACTTGTGATTATCAGCATCGTTGTTGCGAACTGCCTTAATCATTCGATCCAGAATATAGTTGAACTGATCATTGGCGATGAATGTCTTCCATTCATCAAGACCTTCCTCTTGGATATTGTAGGCAGGTCGCATCTGTCTGAGGGTGACTATGTCGCTATATTTCATTTTTGTAGGATTTTATCTAAGATAATGATTTATTATCGTGTTTCTTAACTCTTCTCTCGATTCTGGGTCTTGTAATAATTCCCAAAGACCATCATCAAAGTATGCGTACTCGCAATGATCTATCAAGAACTTTCCCGAAGGTGTGTGCCATTTATGTTCTGGTATTTTACCTTCTTTCCAATGAATGTCATAAAACGATTCTCCTGTAGAATGATAGAATGGTTTAAAGAAAGGAGCTGGTTTGCTTTGGGGATCATACATTTTATAGAACTCCAAATAGACCTTTTCTATTTGTTTGTCATACTTGATTTTATTGCCCATAATCCAGCCTTCTTCAATGCCTTTGAAAATTGCCAGATAAAACAAAGGCTTTGCTTTTGACAATACACCTTTGTAACCTCCTCTTTTCAAGGAGATGAGCATATTCTTATAGTATGAGGTTTTAAGTCCCATCATTAGATAAGTGATTCAAGACAAGAGATTGAAGTTAAATCTTCTCGTAACGTAATACTATCAAGCCCCATAGCTAATTCTGCGATAAGCACTCGATTGGCTTCGGAATTAAGAGATCTGAGCGAGTTAATAAATGTGGTTTTGCTAATTCCAAAAGTCTTGTATGGACCATTTACACATTCCTCCGTATAGAAGTCCGAAACTCTTAATGACCTTATGCCTTTTTTCTCTGCATATCGATAAAGACAATAAGCAAGACCTACATTTGTAATATCAGTGTATTCACCTCTAACGTTTTTCTTGTTCTCGTCTGTTACACTAAAATTGAGAGTGTCTCCTACTGGTGAATATTCAAATGTTTGGAAAAGTGCTCCTAATGCATTTGGTATTGTCTTACCACGAGAGGCAAATCCCTGTTCGTTAATGTAGCCTTCAAGCAATTTCTTGTCAAATTCATGACCTACCCTTACATTGTTACAGAACCATTTTACAATGAAAGAATTATATGAGAGGTTTGTAATAATAAGTTCCCATGTCATATTAATGTCATCAACCGCAATTTGCTGAAGAATTTCACCAAAACGAGTGATATTGTTTTTGGAATCTGTAATTTCTGCATCTTTTAACCAAGCTTTGAAGCCATCTACTTGAGCAGTTCCAAGAGAATTGTTCTTCCAAAAATACTCTGGGTCGGCAAAATATTCGCTTAACCATTCTTCTCTAAATCCAAAGGTTTTGTAACCTTGAATCTTTGCATCTTGATTATTATTCATATGTTTTATCATTCTTACGCAATCTGCCGAAATACATCCGAGGTCATGTGACATCAAGCACTTGTGGCAATGCACGCATTTGTTTTTATCTATCTTTATTGTTGGTAATATTGATAATGCTCCTGTTGGACAATCAACTTCACAAACCTCACATTGTACGCAATAAGCACTCTTGTACACAATGCGTCTCATCATAAATCCCAAATGGGCTGGCGCATCATGTACCGTAAGTGTGTACTGGTTTTTCTTTGTGTCGTATATAATATCAAAGTTGTAAATATTCCCATCATATTTTAAAGTTCCATGATCCTTATTCTTTCCTGTCTCAACAGTATAGTCACATAGAACTTGCAGCCATTTGTAAATTGAGTAAGTAGAATTCATAACGACAGCAGTAAAATTATTGTTTGCATCGCTAAAAGAGACATTGGTCTTTGTTAGTTCTGAATCACCAATGGCCTTAATCTTCCACTGTCTTTCTTTGATAAATTCCTCAACTTTGCCAAGTTTTCCATTTTTTGACCATTGTTCCAATCTTTCAGTAAAAGGCTTAAGCTCCTCACCATAATATTTGGATGCAATCATGTCATCCCAAGAGGAAGAGAATGGACAAATCAAACAACCAACACGTGCCTTTCCATAGCGGTAAGCCACATTTATCGGCAAATTGTATCTGAACAGATAAAGGAAAATCTCTACTGTGTTCCAATTCAATATTGGATGTGCATTATGGATTGTCGTATGTTTTCCTTTGCCGACTCTAATGTAAGAACCTCGCTTTACACTTTCCTCTGCTCGTACTCCATCAAATGTAAGAACCTTGGCTTGCTTGTTTGTCCCTTCTACTTTCAAAGTACGATACAATGGGGCTGTCTTCATTATAGAGCAGCACCACCTATGAGTATCACTTGGTGTACCAATCTTATCCCAATAATTCAACACAGTCTCATGGTTACGGGCAGTAGAGAATTTCAGATCTGGGTAAAGGGCATTATAGTGTTTTTGAACTTCCTCGTAAAGAGTCAATGAAGTTGGAAGTTCATAACCTGTATCGGAGTATATTACCTCGAAATCTGTACTTGGAATGGCACGGGTACAAAGGTCGAGAACTACCTGCGAATCCTTACCTCCAGAAAAAGACGCAAGGAAACGGTCTATTTTTGTAGTCTGGAAAATCTTCTTCCCCTGCTTTTCTGCTTCTGCGAGAGGAACTATATCAAAACTATCACAGTCTTCCTTGATGATAGCCATCTTCTGCTTTGACTTCCGTTCGGCTCTTTGTGCCAATGCCTCATAATCAAGCTGGTTGGCAACAACGTCTTTAACACTCTTGCGAGCACCAGCATATTGGGTGTATGTCTCATGAATAAATTCAATAGCTTCACTCTCCAGCAGGAACATATACTCCTGACACTTATGAAGCATCTTCTTAACATTGACAGGTTTTAGATTCAAATTTTCAAATCCACTTTGAAGCACAACGGTTGCCGTATCATAGATATTAGCTCCCTTCGCCTCAAACACCATATCTCCGCAATACCAATACTGTTTGTTGATAGCCCAAAGCAGAGGTTCCTCGCAATGGGGATAAGACCATCCGAGTTCATTAAGTTTAAGTAAATCCAGTTCCTCCCAGAACACAGGGCGTGGCGAGGTGCCCAACGTTCCTTCCACAATACGTGAATGGAGCATCACACCACCAGTCTCTTTATCCCAGGTTATCTTATACATAGGCTATTGGTCTTTTTTTCAAAAATCAATTTATCAGATGCAGCAAGTGCATCATCACAAGGTCAAGACTCCAATAACCTCAATTTGACAATTTATATTTATCCCATACGAAAAAAGAACGTGGAGCCAGTTCCTGTCACTCGTTCCACTTACTTAGGCTCTCGCATTGCCCTATCTGTCGAAACGAGCAACGCGGATTAGCCCCACGAAAGGTTTATATACAATGATACTCGCTGACGATTGGGCACAATTATGACTGTACATCATCAACGAGGCATATATTTGCATACACCTAACAAGGGGCGTTCCCGTTGCTTTGTTTTTTGACAGATAGTTTTGAATTTGCGAGATTCAAGTAAGTCAAAACCAAAGCGTCCAGAAAACGCCTTTTTTAATATGTCAATTTTTCATCCACCCACAAAGTGGGTATAGATTCAAAATCATAGTGCAAAGATAATAAAAAATAGCGATATATGGAAATTTTTATTCTTGTCAAAGCTCTTTTTCTTCCCTTTTATCCAAATTATGGCATTATTAACGTAAAAATCGGGTGTAAAACCTGCTTTATGGCGAATCTTAATGTTAATTTATCCTCGCTAAAATCCATAGTAAATTTGAGTGCGAAAATGAATTGAGGCTCAATGAAATAATATTCGTATTTTTGCAGCGATTTCAATCTCAACAAGTGTAGCTACAAAGTCTGAAGACGAAATTTCAGTATCATTGATTTCTAACGTAATAGAACAAAATTATGATTCTAATAACAATGGAGCAGTTGCTCGCAAAGCCAGTCTGTATGATGACAGGTGAGGAGCTTTCCCTTCTCCTCCAGAACGCAGGAAAGGGAACGGCGATGATGTCCGCCGAGGAGACATCCAAGTCTAAGCGTTACGTTCATGGTATCGCAGGAATTGCCGAAATTTTCGGTTGCAGTATTCCTACAGCCAATCGCATCAAGACAAGCGGTATGATAGACGATGCTATCACACAGGTCGGTCGTAAAATCATCGTTGACCAGGAACTTGCTTTGCATCTTGCAAAAGAGGCAAAGAAGAATGGTGTTGACATAACAAAGACCGAGAATTTTTGCGATAACCATAAAAAGTAACGTAATCATTAATCAGGTATCAAAAGCAATGTAGCATAACGGAGCGTTACGATATGTTGCGTTGCTTAAGATACCGCAAAACATTTTCAGGATATGAAGAAGATAGAAAAACAGCAGAATGCATTGAAAGGAGTGACACTTCCATTCGAGAAGTTCGGATGCTTATGTAACTTGCCTGTTGATGAGGCTGGTGAAATAATCCAAACTGTGCTTGCTTACGGAATGAATGGTACGAAACCAGAGTTCAAGGACAAGTACCAGTTAAGATACTACGAAACCTTCCTTGATCCTATAACCGAACAGATAGCCAACGCAGAGAAACGTGCCGTTCAATGTCGTGAAGCAGCTCTGCATCGTGCTGATACCCTAAAAGCAGCAAAGAAAATTATCGCTATGCAAGAGCGCGAAACTAAGTCTGCCAAAAAGAATGGTATAGTAGATTCTCCTGCAACTCCTATGTCGTTTTACGATGCGCATGATGACACAACGAATGCTAACCACTCAAATGATTCCATTTGTGGTACTATCGGTACGAACAACGGTATTGCTGCATCTTCCGATACAATGCATAATACGACAACGGCACAATTACAAACTGTTTCACAAGAGAACGCTGGCAGTAATGCACCGACAGAGGATTTGTCATATCCTTACTTAATCTCACTTGGCATAAAGTGCGATACGGACTCTTACAATGGTGAAACGACATGGAATGCAATGCCAGATGAAGAGAAGAGAGCTGCGATTGCATACGTTACGCAGAATATCACAAATAACGCATCAAAGCGCAATACTGTGTACGCAAGCAAATTCCTCAGTTCAAACGTCTGGAAAAAATAAGCGTGTAAACCTCAGGAAAGAGTGTAGCAAAAGTATAACCAAAGGGAAAGGAATAATAGTGAATTTTCCGAAATCTAACAAGTAGTGTCTTTATGGTCATATTTTGAAACCTAATGGTTCCAAAGTGTTGACCAAAAGACGATGGGGTAAGTGCTCGCAAGCTCGCACATTCCTTTCCCTTTTATTGTTTAACTTAACACTTAATGCCTATGAATAAGAAACTACAAAATTGTAAAAAGACAAAATACATAAAGGTTCTCGTAAGCGAAGAACAGAAAGCAGAGATAGAAACAAACGCTAGGAAATGCAATAAAAGTACATCACGATTCCTTTGCGAACGTGGTCTAGGCTACAATCCAAAACACTATCTTACAAATAAGGAATTCGAACTGTTGGAGGATGTCCAGACATTGCTCAAGGAAATAATACGTTTCACGAGCGTCATCTCAGGAAAGGCAAAAGGTCTGAAAGATCCCAAGGCAAGAATGACATTTCTGACCCAGATGGGAATAACCAAGACATGGAAAAGTAAGATAGACATCGTTGTTGAATATCTATATTCATTCATCGAAAACATCAACTTTAAACACCATTACAACTATGATCGCTAAAGGGAAAAGCATATCACACGGAGCAGCTATGACAGAATATGCAAAAAACCGTGACAAGGCTCAGTTCCTTACATCCAAGTTCATGAATCTGGAGTTTGAGGAAACATTCGGTATCATGCCTGACAATGTTTGGAGTGCTTTCAAAATACATGCCATGCGTCATTCTCCTGTTACCAACTCGCTGATGCGCTTCGAACTTGCACCTGCAAAGGAGGAATGCAAGGGATGGACGCACGATGAATGGAAAGCGTTTCTTGACGAATTCATTGCGGTGATGGATAGCATCAAGCGTGTGCGTTATCGTGACAAAAATGGCAAATGGAAAGTGACGGACGTAAAACCTACGAACCTCAGCCACAGTCAGGCTATCGCCTATCTTCACCTCAACACCGATGATAATCATCTACATTTTCTTGTCAATCGCATTGATGAGGACGGCAACCTGAATGATGACACATTTCTTCTTAACCGTGCATTTCAAGCAGCTCAGATTATCAATGAACGCCGTGGTTGGAAGGATACATTAGTAAGAAGCGAAGAGATAAAGAAGGCTATTCGTGAGACAACATTCGATGCACTCAAAAACATTTCTGAGTTCTCGTGGGATGCATTCAAGGAAGCAATGCTGAATGAAGGATTAGTTGTCAAGACTAAGGAAGCAAATGGTAAGGTAGTCAGTTATAAGGTGCATTATGAAGGGCATAAGAATAGTTATAAGGCATCGGACATAGACCGAAGTCTTACGGCTGCTCACATTGCTGACACCTGTGCAAAACTATGGCGCAAGAATACTATTGACGAGGCAAAATCATATATGCAGGAGTATGCAAAACAGCATCCCAATGTGCAGTTTGTTGAAGTGGAGGATTATTCTGAAGAGGATGAAACATTCGCACGAGATAACATGCCAAGACTTACCTTATATGATGATAAAAAAGAAGATGACGACATCATACACCATCATTATCAGTTTGGTTTCTACGAGTGCAGTTTTGAACTCAAACGTGTCATAGAGGCTCTACTTGAAAGTGAGTTAAAGCGAGCTGTTGCCGAGGAAAAACGTAATGCTGATAGTGATTATCTTACATTCTTCAACAAAAACTTCGACTTTGAGTCAACCTTCAAAGTTGCAGCTATGCTTTTCATCGGTTATGTCAATGGCGCAACAGCGATGTCGGAAAGCATTGGTGGCGGTGGATCTTCATGCACTTCAGACTGGGGAAAGAAGGATGATGACGAAAAGGAATGGGCTCGTCATTGCGCTCGTCAAGCTATGAAGATGTGTAAACCGAATATGACGCAAAGAAGTGTAAGACGTGGAAGATAGTATGTACAATATTAAACGTATAACGTATAACATATACCTTTTATGAATAAACCATTGAATGATTTGGAACTCCCTGACGGAGTTACCGAAACGACTGCACCAGTAGCTGATAGCAGTCAGAAAGCAGAAGATACAGGCTCTTCTGCTGGGATTAACAAAGAGAGTGAGCCTGCTCCACACTCAAGTGATTCATTATTAGGCATGGATGATAACATCGATGAGGCATTCCGTAAGGTAAAAGTTATTGAACACATAGAACCATTGCTCAATGGATTATATGACCGTACGAACAGTATCATTACCATAGGACATGATATCAAACAAATTGCTGGCAGTACCGTTGCTCGTTATCTTGTCACTGACCAGCAGGTCAAACGTTTTGAGGCAGATTTGATCAGCTATTTCGGAGATTTGCTGACAGAGAAGCAGAAGAAAGAGTATCGAAAGTTCTGCTTTGATATAGAATATGCCCGCAAAGCCGAGGTTGACAAATTCGATAGCGAGCTGAAGAACGGTTGGTGGTTCTCTAACAAAGTGGGATGGTTTCTCTATATGAGCAATATCATCACTTTCGTACTTGCCGCTATCTACTGCTATTACAAGTAAGGATTATAAGAACTAACTGTGCATAAAAGAATTCAGCCAAGAGAAATCATTACTGTTTTCTCTTGGCTAAGTTTTTTATGATTGTGAATGGTATCTACATGGTTTTAATACGTTCTTGAAGCGCAGTCATCTGTTTCATAAGTTCATCGAATGTTGGAACATCCCCATAGATGTAAGTGGACTTCATAGTCTCGTAATCATTGCGGTACTCCTGCATTAAATCCTCTGGAGGCAAGAAAGAAATAACATCTGGCTGCAACTTGGAGTAGTCGATATAATGAACATGGTAATATGCCTCACGATGAGCTATGATTTCCTGATAAAGGTTATTGTCGTTTAGGGCTTCATCTGCAAAAGGTGTTCGCATCAGCTGCCATAGGTCATAGTAGTGACGAGACATCCTACGGGTTCTTGGTTTTGCCTTCTGGAACTCTTCCGCCAAAAGAAAAACCTTTTCTAAGAATGTTCTTGTTGGCACAACCGTCCTTGCATTAACCATTGCGTCTGTATCATCATCAGGGAAATGCTTGTTGATGATACTGCATAATGGTCTGACTTCTGTAGGTTCCTTCATGCTCAGACTGCTGATTTCCACCTTCACGTATGGCAACATATATTCCGAAGACTCTGCCACTACGCTATCATATTGAACATGGAGCACAACAGGATCCTTATCGGAATCAATAGGAGTAATACCATTTTCATCTTGTCTTTCTGTGATTGGCAGAATATGGCAATCCGTCAATCCCCATCCATGCATGATTCCTTCAAGTTCTAAGGCGAGTTCATTTACCACAAACCTACGTCCCTTCTTGCGTAGTTTCTCACGCTGGCTTTTACTCGTACTTTCTATATTGTAATAGGAGTGATGTATTGCGAGGTCTATGTCTTCGGAAAAGCGTTTAATCACTCCCCATCCCTTACTCAATGATGTGCCTCCCTTGAAACTGAGATATTCACTCACGGACGAAGCGAACAAAGCCTTCAACGTCATTATCACCCACCAATCTTTTTCTATGACAGAAAGATTGAGTCCTTGCTGAAGTGCAGCTTCTCTATCATAGACAATATCCAGAATCTGCTTACGCTCATCTAACGTATAATCATGCCATGTTTTCATCCTGTTTGCTTTGTCTGAGAGTTTCAATCTTTGGTTTTAGGTAATCTTGAATCCATACTGGTGCATATTGTAAGTCATCCAACATGCTTTGCTTCTTGTCTGCATGATGAAGAAGCAGACGCATAACATTGTTTTCAAATTCTCCATCAAGCTCGTTCTTATCCCATGCCTTGAGAGCAAGAAAAAGAGATGCCATGAATTCATTCTTGGGTGCAAATGTCTTTGGAACGCTGGTTGTCAACTTGACGATTTTCCCATTTATATTCAGATTACGTGCAGAACCTGATGTAACGTATGTTGAGGTCATCGGCACTTGCTCAGACAAGCCAAGCAGATTCAAGGCTGTTTCACCAGAAGGCAAGACTTGCGCTTTATCCCTTTGGGCAATCAACCTGACAATCTCCGTTTGCGAAGGATATACTATTCCGAATCGAGTCCTTTTGGGTTTCAAGTAGATGCCTTGCGCCATGCGCACAAGTCCTCCTTCTCGCACAAGCTCTCCTAACACATTATTGACATACTTGCGTGAGAGTCCAGAAAAACTGTCCTGAAACAGGATTGTTCCCCTTCTGCACCTATCAACTTTATTGCGCACCTGACACATATATAATTACCTCTATTTTATATATTTACATCACATTTCGACATGGAAAACATTGAAAATAATTTCCATGTGTTTGCAAAGATAATACTTTATTTTGAATTATACAATATTTTATGAAAAAAATTACAAATTATGCAGATAATCGCTGATTATGGAAACGTCTTTCCCATTCCTTTATCCTAAGTGCAATTCGTTTCTGATAAGCAGTGCCTCTTTTACTTAGAATCTCATCATCGCCAGGGAAATTGTTATACACTTCTTGTGGATTGCGAAGGTCATACTTTCTGTTTTCAAGGGACTCCATAGCATGGTGGAATATAGAGTAATACTCTTCTTTGATTCTTTCTGAATGATGTAGTATGATAAAAAGGTATGCCAGATCAACAGGGCGCGAGAACTCCCTTCGGTATTCCTTTATCAAGGACAGAAGGGAAGGAATATCACCTATGAGCATGTCTGTAAGTTCGATGATGTTTGTTGCTGTTCTTGG
Organism: uncultured Bacteroidales bacterium; assembly: GCA_902778265.1. Classification (GTDB taxonomy): domain Bacteria; phylum Bacteroidota; class Bacteroidia; order Bacteroidales; family Bacteroidaceae; genus Prevotella. The sequence goes on from CACYXI010000031.1 coordinate 17,298, forward strand.
ACGACCTGCAACACCATGAGTATCATCTATTGTACCTTGAAGTCCTATGCGCATGTCCGCTTCGGTAAGCAGTTTTACATCTTTCTTCCATTCCCCTTTCGTTTCATAGCCCTTACTAATGCTTGTCTTTGCCAATAATGAGATTGCCCTAGACACAATTGTGTGGAATGAACCTATGTTATTGCAGTTATCGAATGAATGAGCAATAGTACGGTACGAAGTTTTGAAACCATGATCATAGATAAGGAAATACAGTACGTTATAAATGTAGCCGTTTCCCTTTGCTAAAGTCTCTACATTCTCTACTATCTCTGGCAAAGATAATAACACCTTATAAAATAAGGTACGTGTGAGGATTGCTCTTTGCTCATCCTTCATGTTGGGAGTGAAGTTGCGTATGGCACTAATCATATCCCAGGGTAGGCTATACCAAAAGTCCATTGTAGATGTAATCTCTTGGTATAGATAGTTTTCTTCATCATCCTTGTCTTCCACAATTTCAAAGTCAAACCCTTCAAGATTATTTTCTGTTTCTTCATTGTCAGACAATATCCATTCGCAAGAAGCATTCCGTTTCTTCTTGTCAAACTTTAGGTAGCCGCTTGAAGAAACAATCGTTGTAATTACTTCATTAAGTTCCGGATTACAACTATCAATGTTTTGAGTTCCGTCAAAGAATGCACGTATACCTTCCATCACAAATGGTGGAATACATTGTACTGCCAATTTGAATATTTTGTAGTATTCCGTATAGTCACCATAAAGCGAACGCATGATTCTTGCCTTGAACCTTGCATACTCTTTTTCATGATCAACTTTCCATTCGCGGACAGCGCATAAGGCTTCATGAGACATCATATCCCATGAAACCTTTATGTCCGATATGTTATTTGAGAAAGCGTTCTCACGACTTTGCGTTGTTTTATGCATTTGCTCTTTCATTTTGCTTTTCCATTTTTGCTCTCAAATACTTTGCAGCAATGCGATCTGCCTGTTCACTCTTACTGACCTTAATGTAATTCTCAAAGATAGCTTCTGTCAGATGACCACTAATTGACATCATTTCCCTTTTATTAAAAAGTCCAGTCTTATACATATTGGTGACTCCACTTCTACGTGCCGTATGTGTGGTAACAAGTTCATACTTGAATTTTACCGCTTGCCCAAAAGAATCACGCTCGTAAAGAGGTTGGCCATTGTGCTCTTCTGCGTATTCTATCAGATTTCTAAGCACACGATAGTCTTCCTTCTTCAACTTGCAGCCTGAGTTTTTCAACTTCCGTAATTTTATGAAGTTTTGTTCCTTCCTAAGTTCTGTCATTGTGAGAACTGTATTGTGTTTCTCCATCAGTGAAGGACAAACCGAAGCTATCTTCTTCATTGCAGTCAAAAGGAAATCATTGGTATGCCTTTCATCCAGCTTTGGGAAACTAAAATCATACTTCTGACATATCTCGTTTATTCTATCATCGAGGATTGGAATCTCAACAATATTACCTGTCTTCTGTTGGCGGAGTTTTATGATTGGTGTTCCCAATACTGTAGTAACGAAGTTCGCCCTTGTCAAAGAACTATAATCGCTGAAACGCTGGCACGAGAGACACCCCAAAACAAACAAGTCCCTTGCATGTTCCTCATTTCCTTCCAAAGGATAATTATAGATAGCATCAAGTTCTTCATCTGTGAGATACACCTCAGCCCTCTTTTCTTCTTCCCTGACTTCACGTTCTTTCCATACCCTAAGACTTGTCGCATTATGATTGATACCGTATTCCGCTGCAAGGTTGCATAGTTTACGAAAGCAGATGATATATTTGTTACAAGTTGTAGGCATCAACCCGCATTTTTCCAAGTAGGAACTGAATCCATCTGCATAGGACTTATCAATATCATCAAACGTGTCTTTTTTCCTGCAATACCCATACACGTATTTGCGGAAAGACTCCCAACTTTCAATAGTAGTCTTGCCGTAAATCTTATTGTTGCCATGTCGAATGACTCCTGACTTTATTCCTTCTACAAAGATGTCGTAGAAGTTAAGTATATGGCTTTTGAAGTTCTCTTCTTGTTCTACCTTCGCTTGTTCAATCTCCGCCTCCTTCTCCACAGCATCCGCATTGACTATAGCCATGACAACCTCATCAACAAGTGCCTTGTCTGCATTACTTTGTAGTTTACCGTCATTGAAGAGTTCTTCCAGAGTATGCTGCATTAACAGCAATTTCTCCACGATTGGTTTTCCTATTTCGGAATTTGCAAACTTGTTCCATGAAGCCGCACTCTTGTTTGCAGCAATCCAAGCATGGGTATCAACCTGAATATGTGTGCAAACTCTCCAACGGATTGGTGGTATGCATTTCTGGAAGTTGAAGTAGATAGTACTAAAGGCTCCTGCCTTTTCTGTTCTAATATAGTACTTGGTCATTTTTTGATTGTGATTATGATGAAACATAAAACCTCATCATAGCCACTTCTTGCGTTTGAGGTATATAAACGCAAAAACGCTATACATACTTACGAACACATAACACCTAAATATTAATATAGGTGTAAAATATTCTGTAAGAATGTATAGCGTGGACACAATCTTTTGGCAGTACCTTGCTGCTATGGTGGGAGTGGGAGGTCGGCTAATCACTCTCCGCAAGCTGCCTTTTACAGTTACATCAGGATTGAATGTTTATTTCAGCTTTACCATTCCTGATGAAGAGCTGAATTGACCCTTCTCTTGCATCCTTCAGAGCGGACACGTCTCGTAAAGCAATGCAAAGATACGAAGATTATAGGCAATTACCAAATATTAGATCATAAAATCAATTAAAAGCGTATCTGTTTAACGAAATTTTCCTAATTTGAATATCATATTCACAACATTTCACTATTCCATTAACCATATCGTCATCTTAATGGTCTTATCTCGTTATGTTTTTCAAAAACATTTTGGAATTAAGGAAAAATCTCTTGGTGTGATTTTGGTGTGATTTGTTTCAGACAAAAGAAATATTAAAAAATCTCACAAAATTTCAATACACTGAAAAAGAGACTGTTATGACCGAAAATAGAAAGTCAAGAAATGTGATTTTTTTGTGCGCTACCAACTGCGCTACACCCCGCTACCAGATGGCTGTATTTCGAACAGCGACGCAAAATTACTAATAATTTCTGAAAATCACAAAAAATTCATTCCTAAAATCACTATCTAATTAAATTTAGCGTGAGTTCGACGAATTTCAACAAGCTTTTATCCACTGCGTGGAGCTACACGAATTTATCATTAATTACCACGAATTTGTCATTAATACTTTTCTTTTTGATAAATATTTATGGATAATTACTTCCCTACGGTCAGTGGGTCTGCGACAAATCTCGTGATAATTAACGGATAATTAATGTAGCCAAGCGCAGCGTTTAAATTCATCGAACTGGCGTTAAATTTACCCATATTTGTACTTTCACAACTCATCGTTTTTTGCTTTTGAACATACGACATTTTGCAATGTCTGGATTACAAGTGTATTTTTTTTTAGAATTTCACGCAAACATGTACATGGTAGGCAAAATTGGCGGTAAAGACACTGAAAATGAGAACATTAAGAGCATGTACATGTATGCTTAACATGTACATGACATGTACATGAGTTGTCATGCTAAATTGTGGAAAAATCATGTACATGTTATGTATATGTTTGACCATCATGTACATGGAGTTAAAAATCTGTTTTACAAATGGTTATACGTGGTTTTCCCCCACCATGTACATGTTTGTGCAAAATTCTAAAAAAAAATTCGCACTTGAAATACAAACCTTGAAAAAACGGAGCATCTTTAAGCACAAAAAGGCAGAGAACATTTGCTCTCTGCCCTTTATATAGTTCTTATCTACTTCTTCCTTATCGCCTATACAGAAATGGGATTTGCATCGACTTTGGTACGGATTTGAAGCGGATTAGAAGCGAATTAGAAACGGAGGTATAGCTTGACAGACTGGGACACTTTATTTACCTTGCATTCCAGCCTACTGACATTCCCAACAACCGTTATTTAATTGGCGCGAAGAATCCGAACATCACTCCCGCACAACCATTACTTCTTCTTTCGGTAATCGGACGGACTCATTCCCACGTTCTCGCGGAAATACTTGCCGAGGAAAGACTGGCTTGGGAAGTTCAGGTCTTCTGCAATCTCGCTAATCTTCTTATTGGTGTTGCTTAGCTGATTGCGAATCTCCGTAGTGACATACTTGTCAATCCAGTCGTTAGGAGTACGCTTACTTGTGGAACTAATAATCTCTGAGAGGTATTTAGGGGTAAGTCCCATCTGGCTGGCATACCAGCTAACCCTTCTCTCGCTTCTGAAATTCTGCTCAACAAGCTGAATAAACTGTACAAAGCATCTCTTTGCCTTTGTATTTGCAATGGTTTGTGTTCCCTCTTTGTGCATTACTCGCATGATAGCAGTACCAAGGTCGTAGATCATGGCAACAAGAAGAAGTCTGATGACCTCTTTTCTGAAACGATAGTCCTCGCAGAGGATACGTTCCTTGATAATCCCGATGTACTGCTTCAGCTTGATCAGCTCACTGTTGTTGACAGGGAAGATAGGGTGCTCTCTCGCAAGCAGGAAGAGGCTGCTCATGTCGTGCATCTCCTTAAAGATTTCATCAATGAAATTTCTTGAGATCAACATAGCATGTCCCTTAGCATTCTCACTCATCCAGATATCGTTAACAATCTGGCCTTCAGTCAGAATCAAGGCATCGCCTGGCTTGATTGAATATTTACTCTCGTTGAGAGTATAACCCCCTTCTCCATCGGTACAGATACCGATGATGATACAGTTCATACGTCTTGGTTCGTCCAGCTGTGGAAGCATCTGGATTTCCTCAAAGAAAAGGAGATCATCTCCAAGACTTGGGATTTCATGGTCCTCTCTAAGGCGATCGAGGCTTAATGATTCGATTCTGTTCATAAATGTTCTATTTTTCGATTAGTTGTATTAGTTCAACGTTCATGGAGGACGGCATTGGTTTGCCTGCTCCAGTACTTATCTCTATTCGATTAGCAGTTATAGTTGAGAAGCGCGTAAAGAATTGCTCATCATTTCCCCCACGACACTTATAGTTCATGCCGTTGATGTGAAGCAGATCCCCTTTCTTCACGCCTCGTAATGTCACCCTCAACTGTCCACTTACAGTTTCTGGAAGAAAGAAAGTTGCAATAGAATCGGTTACGACCTGTCTTACCGGTACTATGGTTTTGTAAGGCCTTAATGCTTTGTTTGGTATGATTGGGTAATTGGTAGCAGGCTCTACAACCGTTGCCGGTATCCAGTCTATGCCGAAGTCTTGTTTTGTTTTCCAGGTGTTATTATATTTGTATGTGGCATCAAAGTCCTCGCCGTTGAATCTTGTGAAAGCCGGTGCGAGGTGGCACATCCATTTTGAGCGGCTATCGCATAACACCTCGCACCTTCTTCCGTGCTGAATATAGATTTCAGCAGAAACCATACCGCGAGGCACCTGTTTCAAGCCTATAACTGGCGCATACCACAGGGCAATGACGTTATTCCCCTGTTTCACGAGTCTGGTGATGTCAATCACGTTCTCTGCCACACCTTCCTTATTCATCGGTCTTGAAGGCCAAATAGATGCCTTTATGGCGATTCTGCCGTTGATGTATGGAAGTACGTAGCCAGTAGTAGAGAGCCTGAGATATATCCTGTTAGGTGTCTCCTTACTTTGGAAAGGACACTGGAACCAGACCTGCTCCTGTGGGAATGCCGAAGGATGGAAAAGGTATGTTCCTGCCCAAGTCCTTACAGATGAAACAACTGCAAGGACTAAAGTCAGGAACCATATATACCTTTTTCTTTGCATTCTTTTTATGCGTCAATATTAGCGTATGTTGCGTTCTCTTCGATGAACTGGCGACGTGGCTCTACATCATCGCCCATCAGCATTGAGAATATCTCGTCGGCCTCAGCAGCATTCTGTATGGTTACTTGCTTCAGCAGACGTGACTCAGGATTCATAGTTGTGTCCCACAGCTGCTCAGGGTTCATCTCACCAAGACCTTTGTATCGCTGGGTGTGCAGCTTTGTGTCGTCAGCATTACCCTGACAGTATGTGTCGATGAAACGAAGTCGGTCTTCCTCTGTGTAGCAGTACTCCTTAACGTTCTTGTAAGAACACTGGTAGAGTGGCGGAGTAGCGATGTAGAGGTGACCTTCCTGTATCACCTGTGGCATGAAGCGGAAGAAGAGCGTCATTATCAGAGTGTCGATGTGAGAACCATCGACGTCGGCATCGGTCATAATGATGATTTTGTCGTAACGCAACTTCTCGATGTTAGCCTCCTTGGTGTCAGAACCATCAATACCGAAACGAACTCCGATAGCCTGAAGGATGATGTTTACAGACTCTGACTCGAACACCTTGTGCCATTGTACTTTCTCCACATTAAGGATCTTACCACGAAGTGGAAGGATAGCCTGAGTGTTACGGTCGCGTCCCTGCTTTGCTGAACCACCAGCCGAATCACCCTCGACGAGGAATATCTCTGTCTGCTTTGGATCACGACAAGAACAGTCTGCAAGCTTACCAGGAAGACCGCCGCCGGTCATTGGGTTCTTACGCTGTACGTTCTCACGAGCCTTACGTGCTGCGATACGTGCGGTAGCTGCGAGAATCACCTTTTCGCAGATCTTCTTTGCCTCGTTTGGATGCTCCTCAAGATAGTTAGTGAGAGCCTCGCCAACTGCCTGCTGAACAGCACCTGCAACCTCAGAGTTACCGAGTTTTGTCTTTGTCTGACCCTCGAACTGAGGTTCTGCAACCTTAACCGAGATAACGGCTGTGATACCTTCACGGAAGTCCTCACCAGAGATTTCGATCTTTGCCTTCTCTATCTGCTTTGCGAGAGCAGGATCGTTGTCGGCGTATGTCTTCAGAGTACGTGTGAGCGCTGTGCGGAAACCCTGAAGATGAGTACCACCCTCGATGGTGTTGATATTGTTTACATAAGAGTGGATGTTCTCAGAGTAATCGGTGTTGTACATGATTGCAACCTCGATTGGAACACCTGCCTTCTCGGTCTTCAGATAGATCACATCATCAAACAAGTGTGTGCGGTGGCGATCAACGTAGCGCACGAACTCCTTCAATCCATCCTGAGCGTGGAATACCTCTGTCTTAGGCTTCCAGTCCTCTGGAATATTGCCATCCTCATCCGCCTCTGGGCGAAGGTCTGTCAAGGTAATCTTGATGCCAGCATTGAGGAAAGCAAGCTCACGCATACGGCGAGCTATGATCTCGTACTTGTATATCGTTGTAGTGAAGATGCTACCATCAGGCCAGAACTGCTGACGTGTACCGCGCTTATCTGTCTCACCTACGATCTTTACGTCATAGAGAGGCTTACCCTTCTCGTATTCCTGCTGATAGATCTTGCCGTCACGGAAAACCTGCGAGAGCATGTGAGTGGAAAGTGCGTTAACACAGCTTACACCTACACCATGAAGACCGCCAGACACCTTGTAAGAACCCTTATCGAACTTACCTCCAGCGTGGAGCACAGTCATTACGACCTCGAGAGCCGACTTGTGCAGCTTTGGGTGCTCGTCAACTGGAATACCGCGACCATTGTCCTGAACGGTTATTGAGTTGTCCTCGTTGATTGTAACCTCGATGTCGGTACAGAAACCCGCCATTGCCTCGTCGATAGAGTTATCTACGGTCTCGTTTACGAGGTGGTGAAGACCTTTTTCTGAAATATCACCGATGTACATCGCTGGACGCTTACGCACAGCCTCAAGTCCTTCGAGGACCTGAATACTGCTGCCGGTGTAGTTACTTTCCTGATTTTGTATTTCTTCCATTTCTTGATTATTCAATATTTTACCTTGCAAAGGTACGAAAAAAAACGGATAATTCCAAAAAAATCGCAGAATTTTCGCGCGCGTGCACGTATATTAGGGATTTTTAAGTATGAAAAACGTCTAAAAGCCATAAGAGGCTGCTACCCTCGACGGGCTGCAGCCTCTGAACATAAATTATTATGGAAACAATCATGTGTTATGTCCAAACACGAAGAAAGCCCTTTGACAGGGCTATCTGGAAGTTGCTTAACCAAGCTTGTTAACGTGAAGAGCAAGACTTGACTTGATGTTAGCTGCCTTGTTCTTGTGGATGATGTTACGCTTTGCGAGCTTATCGAGCATCTTCTGGATAACTGGAAGCTGCTTTACGCACTCTTCCTTGTCGGTAGTTGCACGGAACTTGCGAACTGCGTTACGCATTGTCTTTGCGTAGTACTTGTTGTGAAGAGTCTTGGTCTTTGTCTGACGAATTCTCTTTACAGATGACTTGTGATTTGCCATTTTTGCTTAAAAACTTTTAATTTGTTGATTGAGAAATTTGTTAAACCAGTCATGGGTCTTGCGCGTGTCAAAGCTGCCCTAACGAACTTCTTGCGAAATCCACCGCCACCATATTTTTCGAAATCACACGAGATGACGGATTGGTTAGTAGTCCCTAGGAGAGTCGAACTCCTCTTTAGAGAATGAAAATCTCTCGTCCTAACCGATAGACGAAGGGACCATACATCGGAGCAATTAACCAGTTTTCGCTAATTGCGGGTGCAAAGGTACGTCTTTTTTGGCGATTCTCCAAATTTTTTTGCTAAAATCTTTCGTAATTTACTGAATTTTCGTACTTTTGTGCCTGTTATGCAGGAGAAAACCCGTTGTATAGTGCTCCGAACAGTGAAATATGGAGATCAAAGTCTCATTGTTGATCTGCTGACGAGAGAGGTCGGCAGACTGAGTGTTGTGTGGCGAATGCCGAAGACTGGCAAGGGTAAGATCAAGCGTCAGATTTTCCAGATTCTCAACATTCTCGACCTTTCTTACGAACGTCGTTCTGCGAATAGTCTTCCAGTCGTAAAGGAAGCCCACATCGTTGAACCATATTCCAGCATCCCATTCGACCCTGTAAAGCTCTCCGTCTCTTTTTTCCTTGCTGAGTTCCTCGGCTACTCCACTCGGGCAGAGCAAACCGACTATCTCCTTTATGATTTCATAGAGAACAGTCTGAAATGGTACGACACCTCTGTTTCATCCCCAGCCAACTTTCACCTTATGTTTATGATTAAGGTATCGCGTTTCCTTGGCTTCTATCCCAACCTCGAGGAGTTCACGGAATATTCGTATTTCGATCTTCGCGCCGGACAGTTTACTGGCGAGGCTCCTTGCCATAGTGATTTTCTCAAGCCTTCGGAAACGCACGATTTCATTAATCTTATGAGGATGACGCCTGAGAACATGCACGTTTTCCGCCTATCCCACACCGACCGAAACCGTATCATAGATATGATGATGCGCTTCTACGGCTTTCATATTCCCGGATTCAAGGAACTCAAGAGTCTTGAAGTGTTGAGGGAGATTTTCAAGTAACCCCATACTTTGATTGTTGAAATAATAAGGAAACGGATTAATCTGATAGCTGGCGCAGTAGTATTTCTGCGATTTATATCAGGCAAATCCGTTTCCCTGCTTTTTTTATCGAACTCTTGTTATTTCAGTTTCTTGGCAGCCTTCTCGGCTTTCTCCGCAGCCTTTTGAGCTGCCATCTGAGCCTTAATAGACTTTGCCTGAAGTTTCAGGTCATCTGGATTCTGGGCAGCTTTTTCCATGAGCTTCTGAGCTTTTTCCTGTGCGTCACGAGCCTTTTTGTCTGCTTTCTTCGCATTGTCAGCCAGTTTCTTCTGTTTCTCAGCCTCCTTCTGCTTCTTCAGCCTCTTTTTGGCTTCAGCCTTTTGTTCCTTCTCGGTTTTTGCTGCAGCCTTGGCTTTTTTCGCTGCCTCTTTCTCTGCTGCTATTGCCTTCTTTTCAGCTTCAGCAGCCTCCTTCTCTGCTTTCTTCTGCATGTCCAGAGCCTTCTTTTCGGCTTCAGCAGCCTCCTTCTCTGCTTTCTTCTGCACTTCCAGAGCCTTCTTCTCGGCTTCGGCTGCTTGTTTCTCAGCTTTAGCCTGTTGTTCCATCAAAGCCTGTTGTTCTGGTGTAAGTACATCCTGAGCCTGTAAACTCTGTGCTCCCATCAGCATGGTGACAGCCAGCACTATTGTCATAAAGTTTTTTTTCATAATAATGCGTATTTTTAATTTGAACGGCACAAAGGTACGAAAAAAAATGTTTTTCGTAAAATAAACTTTATGAAATAATCCTAAATCTTACTAATCAGTATATTTTTACGGTAATACTGCATTATTTTTTCCAATTCAAGCATTCTCCAAGCTAATGGAGTATGTCTGGAAGTACATCGGAAAAAGAGCGAGGGAACTGAGTGTAATGCCGATTTCTGATGAAGAAATGGAGAAGAAAGGCTTTATTGTTAAAAAAACACTAAAAGTTATGATTTTTTCGGATTTAATTTGTATCTTTGCCACGTTGTTATGAATTATTGCTTGCCCGTGATTCCCTACACCAAGGCAAGCAGAAGAATAATATGATTGATTTTCAGCAAATTATTTCCAAAATAAGATAGTATGAAAAAAACATATACGATATTGTTAGCTTGTATTTTAGCAAACACTATAGCTTATGCGCAAGAGGTGGATTTTGAAGAGTTCTTGAATGACTTTTACTTGGTAAATAATGTGACTTATGAAAAACCACGTTATTTTGCAGAGATAAAAGAAGGACTGGTAAAAAAATTTCTTCCTCTCCCACTTCCTATATGTTCAAAGGAAAAAGCAAACGACTGGAGAGCAGCATCAAAATGGGAAACTGATGGTATGAATGTCGTGTTTGCTGAAAGACACATAAATGCGCCATGTGATGAAGAGGGTTGTCCCTGGAGGGAAGGATGGTTGGTGTCGTATGATAATTCGGGAAATCTAATAGACTATATCCTTGCGGTCAAATCAGGGGACAGATATGTCCATGAAATAAAAGGAACGCTCTCGCCTATGAGAATTACGGTTGAATTTGCTGCAATCAGTAAAGAAACGATGCGCAATAAACACTCGGATGCAAAGGCAATTCCGTGTGTTGTAGAGTTCTTTGATGTGTTTATGGATAGTAACGGGCATTTTCATAAAACAAAGAATCGAATGGACGCAAAAGGACAGTTGGTGTGGAATAAAGAAAAACAGAAATATGACATTAAGGTTGCAGAATAGTTTTGCGTGTTTTAGTAAAACTCACGTATATTTCCATTCCTTTGTGATTACACTTTGATTCCTATGCAGTTCCCTACCAAATCCCTTTCTCTCAGCCTTTAGACATTTTACCTTTAGTGCTGAGAGAAGGGGATTTCCCTATCCTTCAGGTCTGTTCTTCCTCCTATGCTCCTCCAATAGTCCTCCGTTCATAATACCATTATAATACCATTATATTACCATAATAATACCATAATAATACCATAAACTATGGTAATATAATGGTATCTTAATGGTATTTTAATGGTGTTTGCATGGGACAAAGAACAGAGCTTTTTAAGTAATGTTCTCGTCTGTGAATAAACGTATTTTTAATGCTATTACTAATAATATTGAGAATTGCAGAATCAGTAACCGTTACATTTGCTTTTGTCTTGACATCAAGATTTGCTTCATAGTTTTAGCGTGAAACAGAGTCAATTGCACCCAATAATTCGTAAGGTCTGATTCCGCTAAATCATTATCTACTTCATAAATCTTTTTGTAGTCGATATTACAACTACACAAAGTAAATGATAAAAGCAAAAAATATATAATCCGTTTCATGTGCTTAATATTTTTATCGTTTAGCAATTTTGTCTTTGTTGCTTAGTTTTTTAGATCTCTACATCTGCGAAATCTTGAAGTTCTTCCAATATTCTGATTGCTCGTATGCTTTTTTGCAACCTTTGGGCACACGCAAATTCACATCGCGAGAAAAATCGAAAGTGTTCTCAGAAATCTCTGGTGGCGTAATAGATTTGCAGATGATAGATTTAAGGTTGCAACCGTAGAAAGCAAATATGCCAATTTTTGTTAGTTGTTGGGGCAATGTAATAAGATTAAGTTTTTCACACCCTGTAAAGGCTCCCTCATCAATGGAAGTCAATGTTTCTGGCAAATATATGGAAGCAAGATTATAACAACCGGCGAAAGCATCTTTGCTGATGCTTGTAACTCCTTCAGGAATAGAAATTGAAGTGAGTTTTTCGCAACAATCGAAAGCTCTTTTCCCGATGTTTGTAAGAGTATTGGGAAATGTAACAGAGGTCAGGTCGCGACAAATCTCAAATGCGTGCTCACCTATGGTTGTCACTCCTTCTGGAATAGTTATAGTCTTGAGGGTGTCACATTCATAGAAAGCGTCTTCTCCAATTATTTTTACAGTATTCGGGATTGTAACTGATTCCAAAAGACCACAACTGCAGAAAGCCCGATAGCCTATTTCCGTGACTGTGTATAGTGTGTCGTTATGGCTAACGGTTGAAGGAATTGATATGTTGCCTCTATATTTTCTGTAAGGAGGCTTGTTGTGGAAAGTAACCTTTGCCTCTTTCTTATCGCTATTAAGATGATAGAAAATTCCGTCAATTTCTATCTGTGAATATCCTGACAATGATGATATTAGCATCATCATCAATAAGAATGCCCTATGAATGTTCCTGTTTTTCATAAGCTGCATATTGGAAAAAGGTAAAGGACAAAACCTAACAGGTCTTGTCCTTATATACTACTTTGCTTGCTCCACTTGTAATCCACATAGCTTCAGGGTGTTCCTTTACGAAGGATTCTATGTGACGGACACGCTTGCTTTCGAGAATCTCGTCAACGGCAATGAGAATGCCTGTCTCCTCTACATCGCCAAAGCCGTAGTTGATAGCTGTTCCGAAGAGCTTCATCGTTGGGCTAAGGTTCATGTAGGCATTAACCAATGGCGGGATGTTGAAGCCAAGGGCACGGATGCCTCCGTTAAGGATTCGGTAGTCCTCCTTGAAATCGCGTCCGCAGAATACTTGTGATAGTTCCTCTATCGGTGTCTCGAGTTCGAGAGGCTTGATAGGAGTGATGAGACCTTCCTTATCGTCGAAATGCTTCTTAAGGAAGTATAATATAAGGTCACGACCAAAACGGATGTAGTTAGGGTACATCGTCATCTTGCCAAAATAGTATTTCATATTTGGGTTGATGACTGTAAGTGCGCCAAGACCATCCCAGAGGTTGTCGAGGGCAAAGAGACTCTTTGCACCCATCTTTGAGCTTTGGTATTCAACCGTTACCCATGAGCGACCAAGCTCAATGGTCTTTGGGGCATATTCCTTGATGAATTTCTCAGAGAAATGGAACATGTGGCTTGTGGCGAGGATAGGCTGTCCCTTCTCGTCATACTGCCATTGGTCACCCATGAGGTATCTGTAACCGCCAATGATTTCCTGGTCGTCAGGATTCCACACGATGAGTTGCTTATAGCAGTTCTCGCAAGTGTCGAACTCATCAATATCGACACTCTTGCCAGTACCGCCACCGGCAGTACGGAAAGCAATCTCTCTGAGACGACCAATCTCCTGCATCACGTTAGGAGAATCGTGAGCAGTAACAATAAATATCTGGTTATTGCTCTTATTGGTCATGCGGAGCTGCTTCTCAGGAGTCAGTTCGCTGATAAGTAACTCTTTAGGAATTGGCTGTATTATTTCTTCTTCCTTCATAATAAAAAGGCCTCTCCCCCCGCCCTCTCCCGTAGAGAGGGAGCCGGAAGGCGAAAGGATTTCAATTATAAATTAATCAAATCATTATTCTTTTTTATAAGCCTCCACAAGCACTCCGGCTCCCTCCCTACGGGGGAGGGCGGGGGGAGAGGCCGTTTTTCTATTTACCAAGCTCATACACCTGTTCTCTAACCCATTGTGCCCACTCCTTTGGCTTTCGGCTCTTGTCGAATGTCTGCCAAGGTATAGGTTTTCCGATTCTTACGGTAAATGTATTGCTTCTGTTCTTTATCATCTCGTCAGGGAGATAGAGCATCGCCACATTCACCTTGAGTTTCAGCATTTTGCAGATGTTTGCTATGCGATAGAATTTATTCGAGTTATGTCCCTCGAAATGGATTGGTACTATGTCACGCTGAGACTCAATGCTCTTGGTGATAAATGTCTTCTTCCATTCCAGATCCTGAATCTTGCCGTCAATCTTTCGTGAACACAATCCGGCTGGGAAAAGCAGCAGGTTATTTTCGCCTGCGAATCCATCCTCTACCATAGTTGTATATCCTCTTTCCCTCTTTTTCGTGGTGGTGTTCACTGGGATGCAG
>CACYXI010000032.1 GCA_902778265.1 uncultured Bacteroidales bacterium
AAGTCGATAAGACTATTCCATGGGTATCCGTCAGCCTTTAATGCCTTTGTCATGTCCTCAACCTTGCGCTCATGGGCAATGGCTATAATCTGAAATCCTTTATCCTTGTATTTCTCGTATATCGGGATAAGAGCCTTTGCGTGCCTACGACAAGGACCACACCATGATGCCCATAAGTCAATGTAGATGATTTTTCCTTTGTAGAGAGACGATATTTTCATCTGATTGCCGTCGGCATCGCATACATCATAGTCAATGTATTTGTTGCCTGGGATAAGATCAAAACTCTTCATGTTAGTTTTGATTGTCTCATGATATGGATGTCCTTCATATATCTTGCTGTATGTATTTTTGTATGAGTCAAGTAGATATGGAAATAATGAATTCTTGAAAAAATGGGCATTATCTAAATCTACCATTATTTTACATAAACCGTAGAAACATGGATGCTTATCCAGCCATTTTGCAGTCGCTATCTTATTGTAAGAATAAACAGATTCGTATTGTTTATTAATGTTCTCGTATTCAGCAAATAGTGGGCTTTCTTTGATATACGCTTGTCTTTGTTCTTCACTCATCCCTTCTACTTCTTTTTCGAGAATATTTGTGATGGAGTCTCTCTTTTCATCAATTGCATCAAGTTCTTTGTCATAGATAGCGTCAACTTCATTTTCGCATTGTTGCATGAGTGCAGTTTCCTTGCCCGTACCTTTGGTTATTACCTTGTCATTAGTTGTGCCAAATACAATGTTTACATTCTGGTTCTCTGCAATGATATAAGCAGGTCTCATATTTCCTTCGCGTACTTGATTATCTGGAATTAGTTCATAATATCGTATTACGTCGCTTTTTAGGTCATAATTGAACTTCCCGTTGACAACAGGTATGGTAATGACATTTTCTTGTGTTCTGATGTCTTTACCCCGTTCTGTTAAAATCAGATTCTTAGTTTCATTGTCGGTTGTGGTACCTTCGATATGACATGTGATTTCTTGTGCCTTGATACTTGTAAGTCCGAGCAGAAAGAGTGCTGATAATGTTAATCTTTTCATTAGCTTGTTTGATCTGTTTTTGGTTAAAAATCGGTTTGATGATTCCTAATAGATTAGGTTGTTTGTAAGTAAACGTTTGTTTTGTTGATTTTATTGTGCAAAAAGTATGTTTTTCCCTTGGTGTAATAGTTGGTGTAATACTCTTGAACTTTAAAATGAAAAAAGTTTTCAACGCATAGTATTACACCTTTGCTGTTTTGAGTGTATTAAAATATTGATTAATAAGGCTTTATCCTTGGTGTAATACCCCCGAAAGTATTACACCACTATTACACCAAATCCCTCGAATTGGTGTAATACTCTCAAGGGTATTACACCACGCTTAACGTATTGATAATCAATTAAAATATATACACATACTAACAAAGGTGTAATACTCGCCCTTAAAAACTTTTTTCTTTTTTACATGCCAAGAGTATTACACCAAGTGTTGTATGTTAGTGTAGCGGTGAAAGT
This sequence comes from uncultured Bacteroidales bacterium, assembly GCA_902778265.1. Lineage (GTDB taxonomy): Bacteria > Bacteroidota > Bacteroidia > Bacteroidales > Bacteroidaceae > Prevotella. The sequence goes on from CACYXI010000032.1 coordinate 1,509, forward strand.
AAAAAATCAAAAGTTTTTAGATAGGAGGGTTTCACCCTTGCAATTTTTAGGGTTTTACGTATTGATTATCAATTACTTACATAGGGTGAAACCCCCTCTAAAAATAAGGTATTTTTTAGAATGGGGTTTCACCCTTCTTTATTCCCTGATTTTCAATTAGTTATACCTATTAAACAGTATGGGTGAAACCCCCTATTCAAAATCTTTCTCTAAAAATTTATTTTGAACACGAAAGAAACGAAAATAGCACCTTGTGGTGCTCTGGCTTTCCAGAAAATTATTCACGATGACCAGAAAATTTAGCTCAGAAAATTATAATTTATAACGCACCTTTGGTTCTTGAACTGACAATAATTGCCAATCTACGCAATCTTCTAACCAATAAAAAATATCAAGAATTAGAGAATTGGAGATTTTTTCTTTTGAATTTTAGGAGAATTTGAGAAATGTCGCTTACGCTCTTGCCAATCATACCCAATCCCCTATGCTACGTAAGTAGCAAACATTCTCTTTTTCTTATTAATTCAAAAATCTCTAAATCTCTAATTCTTGATAAAAATAAAAGATTGGTTAAGATTGCGCAGATTGGTAATTATTGTCAGTTAAAAGCAGCTTGCTGCCATATAATTAATAATTCGTGTCTTTCGCGTTAAAAAATCTTTGTATCTCTGTGTCTTTGCGTTCAAAAAAATAATTTCTTGAAAGCCCCAAGCACCGCAAGGTGCGTTTGTGATTCCTATGTACCTCCGTTGCAAGTCCCTACCAAAGTCGGTGCAAGTCCCATTTCTCGCCTATTCTATGAAAGGGAGCTGGAGCGGTTTAGAAGCGAAGGAGAAGCGAAGGAGAAGCGAAGGTAGGGTAGGGGAAGAAATGAGAGTGAAAAATAACATTTCTATTTGCATTTCTACGTTTGTATGTGTTTTTCGCGAGAGAATTTTTCGAAGGGGGTTACACCCTTGCCAGTTTTGTCGCTCTAATACTCTGAAAATCAGGTAATAAAGGCGGGTGTAACCCCCTCCTAAAAAGTACCTTATTTTTAGAGGGGGTTACACCCTATGTAAGTTATTGATAATCAATATATAAAAGCCGAAAAACAGCAAAAGGTGTAACCCCCTTCTACAAATTCTTTGTTCATTTTTACTTTCACCGTTTCACAGTCAATTTTCAACCGTCCAATACTTGGTGTAATACCCTTGGCAAGTAAAAAAAAAAAAAAAGTTTTTGAGGCCGAGTATTACACCTTTGTCAGTATGAGCGTATATTTCAACTGATTATCAATACGTTAAGCGTGGTGTAATACCCTTGAGAGTATTACACCAATTCGATGGATTTGGTGTAATAGTGGTGTAATACTTTCAGGGGGTATTACACCAAGGATAAGGCCTTATTAATCAAGATATTAATATACTCAAAACAGCAAAGGTGTAATACTATGCGTTAAAAACTTTTTTCATTTTTATGTCTGAGGGTATTACACCTCTTTAAGTTCCGCAAGTTAGGAATTGTCTGGAAGGCAATACTATGAGGACTCCGCGTAGCGCCTGACCATCGGGAAGAACCGAGGTGCATACTCGACGAAGGAGAGGATGCCCTCGGATAGGAAACCTCCAACACCCCCCTACCAGCCTGGAAGGCTGTACCTGATTGGCATTTATCTATGATTTTTCGCTATGTACTGCCCTTCAGGCAGTAGAAGGATTATGTGTTTAATCCCCGCACATCCTCGTTTCACTCGTATGTACGGGGTTACTATTAGTATTGCCTTCCAGGCAATTCCGAACTTCCTAAATTTGAAAAAAAAAATTAATAAGCGTTAGATACCAAGAAAAACAAGGAAAATTGGCAAGTGAAGTATGCATTTTTATATTATTTTGCACAAAAACAACATTTTTTCGCAGAAAATAATAGAATTTCAATAAAAATGAGTATATTTGCAACGTCGTAACCATATATTTTGGTGAGACACTACATAATACAAAAGCGTCATTGATGCTTTGTCAGTTGACTTCTTGAAACTTAGGAACTTTCAATTGCTGGTCAAGGACAAAGTCAGAAGTGGCTCTACGAGTATGCTATTATTGTAGCCCGGAGTGTGCAGCGAGGGCTTTAACACCCTCACGCACACTTTTCCTTCCACTACTATGGGAGGAAAATTTTCGGCTATATGTAAACATACAACGTGGGCTTACCTCTACTCGTTCATCAGCATGGGTTTCCTAAGACCTCAAGAAGTGGACGGGTAGAAGTGGAAGCCCACGTTTTTGTGTCTTGTAGGAAATAGAGTTCCACCTTATAATCCCCTTTTCGCGGGCTTTGAAAAGGCATTTGTTTCTAAAGTAGAAAAGACAGGAAAAAACATCTTACCATTTATTTCCTTCCTTTCAAAAAGGAATTATCAATCATGTGTGCTCTTTTGCAAGAATATAACAAAAGGGTCTTTAAGTAAATTAACCCAATATCAATAATCTATGAAACGTTATATACTAACTTTAGCAGTATTGCTCAACGCAGTTTGGGCATCTGCACAGTATTCTGGTTCTGGCAATGGAACAGAGAGCAGTCCGTATCTTATCTATAACGAGACGCAGTTGTATCAAATGAATAACTTCCTTGGTGAAGATTATGCCGGGGTGGTGTTTAAACTGATGAAAGACCTTGACCTGTCGGATTTCATCAATGAGAACTTCCCGAGTCAAGGCTGGAGTCCTATTGGCGTAGAGTCAACGCCATTCCAAGGTAAGTTTTATGGTAACAACCATACACTTAAAGGTCTGTGGATTAATCGTACTTCTACTAACAATGTAGGTTTCTTTGGCTATGTAAGTGGTGCGGAAATAAAGGACTTAAACATAGAGTCCACCTATGTATATGGTTTGTCTAATGTTGGTACGCTTGTTGGCTATGCAGCAGGTACAACTATCAGTAACTGCCATGTAACAGGTACTGCCAATGAAACTGTAAAAGGTGCATACGTTGGAGGTGTTGCTGGTTATATCGTTGGTTCCACATCTATGACAGATTGTTCATTTAATGGTGTATGCGTTAAGTCAATGGCAAGCTACTCATACGCAGGTGGTTTTGTAGGCTATACTGAATCATCAATTTTTAATAATTGTGATGCAACAACACAGATTAATGCAAAGTCATATACAGGTGGCATAGCAGGATGGGCATCTGAAGTAACTTTTTCGAATTGTGATGCAAAAGGCGATATAACTGCTACTGCAAATACTGGTGGTATATGCGGTTGTATTGCCCTTGTTTCATCCTTGTCTGATTGTAGATATGAGGGAGACATCCTTGCCAACACCTATGTTGCAGGAGTTGCAGGAACTCTCAATGCTGGTTCTTCTGTTACATTCACCAACTCCCATTCTAAGGGAAAGATTACGAATACAGGCAATCATACAGGTGGTATTGTAGGTATAAGCAATGGTGGTTGCATAGCTGGTATGGAAAGTTGTAGCCATTTTGGCGATATAAACGGAAAAAACTATATAGGTGGACTTATTGGTGGTACAATGAAAACAAAAGACACAGATGAGTTTGTTTACATTAGTACAAACCGTGATACCAACACTAAGACGGAGAAAAAAACTGTAGCAGACTTTGTAAGTGGAACGGCAGAGCTTCTTGTGAATAATTGTACAGCAATCGGCAATATCACAGGTTCTTCATACATCGGTGGTCTTGTAGGTTGGGATGAAAAGGCTTTTGGACTTATTAGTACAACTGGTGGTCCTGCTAATATCGAATATTACTCTTATGACAATAAGTATTTATGGTATGGAAATATTTATACAGGCGTAATTTCATATTCTCTATCTTCTTGTTTCTCTCCAAACTTCAGCATTAACACCATTGCTTATAGCAATTGCTATTACTCTGGTATAATCAACGGAACAGACAATATCGGTGGTATTGCAGGTTACAAATGGTGTGGTCGTATTCAGAATTGTTATACCAATGCCTCTATTTATGGTGGCAACAATGTAGGTGGCATTATAGGTAAAGCTGAAGGCTATTCATCATCTACAATGACGCTGAAATCTGATATAGCTATCAATAACACAATTTCTGCAACGGTAGATAATATCGGTCGTATTTATGGTACAAAGAACGAGTATGTGACTATTGGTGCTCTTGCATCAGCAGAAGGCAACCGTGCTTTGACAACAACCAAGGTTATAAAGCAAGGTGTGGTGCAAGAGGTGATAGACGATTTCCAGAATGGTAATGTGATGGGTAAGTCACTACTCAAACTCAAGGCAAACTATGTGGCTTTAGGATGGAATTTCGATGAAAACTGGGAAATCCTTGAGACGGAGTGTTTTCCTTATAAGAAATATCAGGCAGCCCCTCCTGTCATAGAAAGCAATCTTGTAAGCAATGACACGCAGATAAGCGGTCAAAGCCTTAATGGTGGAAAAGTGTATCTGTATTACAAGGATCGTGAGGCTGTTTCAACGGAATGTAATGGTCATAACTGGACTTTCACAACAGAGGAGCTTCAGTCGGGCGCACCAGTTCAGCTTTATGCAGATGTTGAGGGTATGACTCCATCATATCTCACCTCAACAACTGTTGGCTATCCTGGTTCAGGCACGGAGGCTGATCCTTACCGCATCTATACGGCAGAAGACCTTCAGGGTGCAAGCAACAGGGGCTACTATAAGCTGATGAACGACATAGACCTCTCTGCATGGATTAATGAGAACTCACCAACAAAGGGTTGGGTGGCTATCGGTCGTAATAGTGGCGAGGCTACCTATATCAATGGTGATGGGCATAAGGTAACAGGTCTTTGGATAAACACAACAGACGATTATACAGGCTTGTTCTCAAACTTCTCTGCCGGTGTTATAAAGAACCTAACGGTTGAGGTTGCATCTGGCAAGAAGGTGAAAGGTGGTGACTATACGGGAATCCTCATAGGTAGAAATGCTAATGGTCAGATACTTAACTGTACGGTAAAGGGTGATGTGGAAGGAACAAAGCATGTAGGTGGTGTTACAGGCTATTCAGGCAACAACACCATAACAGGAGTCGCGTTTGAAGGCAATGTTACATCAAATGCTGATAATGCATACGTTGGAGGCTTTGCAGGTCTTTCAGAGAATGATGCTATCACATCGGTTAAAACCAAGCCTACAATCTCAGCAACAGGAGCAAGTAGCTATGTGGGTGGTGCTATCGGTTATATGAATGGTGGTACAATTACCAGGAGCCGTGCCGAGAATGCTTTGACTGCATCAGGTACAGGAAACTATGTAGGTGGACTTGTAGGCTATAGCAAGGGCGATATTACTCTTTCATTCTCTACAGGAACAGTAACGGCAAGTGGAGAAGACTCATATACAGGTGGTCTTGTTGGCTATGCCTATAATCCGATAGAAAACTGTTATAGCACAGCAAAGACAACAGGAACATTATACACCGCAGGACTATGTGCCTATACATTCTCTACTATTGACAAGTGTTATGCAAAGGGCGATGTTTATGGTTCACGCTATGGAGCAGGCGTTGTGGCACAGCTTGACGGAGCAAGTGCAGCTATTACCAACAGTATAGCAGTAAACAACAAACTTGACCTTACAGATCAATCAGCATGGGGATGCCGTGTAATAGGCGGTTTCAGCAATGGAGCAGCAGAACCAAACAACAGCAACTATGCACTATCCACAATGCAGGTATCACTTAATGGTGTGGCACAGAAAAAAACAGATGATAATATAGAAGGAATAGCAAAGACTTCTGCCCTCCTTATGTCAGCAGAAACTTATATAACACTTGGCTGGAACTACACATCTACATGGGGAATTGAAGAAGGACAGGCTTATCCTTATCTGCTTTGGGAGATAGATATAATTCCTGTTTCTGAAATAACATTTGATAATACCACCCTTACCATTGCTCAGGGGAAGGAATCCACTATCACGGCAAAGGTTCTGCCTCTTGGTGCAACAAACAGCCGTCTTGAGTGGAAGACAAGCAAGAAAGCTGTAGCAACCGTTAAGGATGGTGTAGTTACCGCAGTTGGCGTAGGCTCTGCGACTATCACGGCAACATCAACCGACGGAAGCAACATTTCTGCCACTTGTAAGGTGACTGTTGTTGCAAATAAAGATGCTGCAATCCAAAAACTGCAAGGTCTTGTTGATGATGCGCAGAATCTATATGACAATAGCACCGAAGGTGAAAACATTGGTGAATACCAGAGTGGTGCTCGTACTGCGTTGCTTGCTGCAATACGTAACGTGAAGTCAAGAATCAGCAGCACAATGAGTGATGATGAGATTACTTCTTGCACGAATGAAATCAACGATGCAGTTGCAACATTCAAGGAGAAGCAGGTAAAGGCAGGTGAAGATACAGATGTTACGACATTCGCAAATGTAGTGTTCTTTGAGAATAGCGAGGCAAATACTGGTCAGCAGGTAACCCTCTCACTAAAGATGAACAACGAGATTGCGCCAACAGGTTTCCAATGTGATGTTTATCTGCCAGAGGGTGTTACGGTGGCAAAGGATGCTGATGACTTCAACCTTATCAACTTGAGCACAAAGCGTACAACGAAACAGAAGACAAACTATTTTGATAGTGCAGAACAGCCTGACGGAGCAATCCGTATAATGTGTAGTTCAACGAAGAACTATACATTCTCAGGTAATGACGGTGAGGTAGCCACTATCACATTGAACGTGTCTGACGAAATGGAGGAGGGTGAATATCCGCTCATTCTGAAGAACATTGTTATCTCTGATGCTAATTCAAAGTCATATACTGTTGACTATGTGAAATCTACGCTCACAATATCATCATATACCCTTGGTGATGCGAATAATGACGGTAGTGTCAATGTAAGTGACTTTACAGCCATTGCAAGCTACATTATGGGTACGCCTCCTGCAACATTCGTAAAGAAGGCTGCTGATGTGAATGCTGATACAGAGATAAACGTAGCCGACCTTACAGGCGTTGCTACAATAATATTATACGGTTCGTTTAATCCTACATCAAATGCAAAGAGCTTTGCTGCCGTAGAACCTTCAGTATTGAGCGTAAGGAATCAGACGGTAAAGGCAGGTGCAGAGTTTACTATTGATGTTAATATCAATGGTAAGTATGCGTTCTCTGGCTATCAGTTTGACATGAACCTCCCAGAGGGAATTTCAGTAAAGACAATTGACAACAGAAATACAGACTTCTTCGCTTCTGGAATGACTGGCGAGAATACTATGCGCGTGCTTTCTGCTTCAACCAAAGGCAAATGCTTCGAAGGTACAGATGGCTGTGTTGCACGTATAACTCTCATTGCAGACGAGAATATAGAGACTGGTGATTATGCTATTGATGTGAATAATATCATTATTTCTTCAAATGGCAATAGTCAGACTCTAAATGATACGAAGTTTGTGGTTCATGTAGGAGAAACTACTGGTATTACCAATATCAATGCAGAGGGTGAGTTTGCTATCTATGACATGACTGGTAAGATGGTTAAGAAAGCAACATCACTCGATGGATTGAAGAAGGGTGTTTACGTGGTGAATGGACATAAGGTGATTAAGTGAGGTTTACCACTTGCAAGGAGTAGTAAGGAGTACAAGGAGTTCAAAGGAGTACAAGACGAATGTTTTGAACGTTCAAATAAGCGATAAATGCTATCGTCTTGTACTACTTTAGCGACTTTAGGAGCGTCACTCCTTATACTCCTCAAACTGAGCAATTTAATAACAAAACAAACGATATGAGAAAGAACTTTTTAATGACTATGATTTGCCTCTGTCTTGCGCTGTTTGCCAAGGCAGAGGCAACAGACGTATCTCAGATTGAGAATACAATCTATGCTGAGAGTATGTCGTGTGCAGCCGGTTCATCTTTTACGATGTCGGTAAAGATGAAGAATACCGTTGCTATGACTGGTTTTCAATTTGACCTTGAACTGCCCACAGGTGTAAGTGTGGCTACAGATGCAGATGACTTTTACATCATCGAACTGAGTGAGGAAAGAACAACAGCAGCAAGGACAAATTATTTTGACAATGCCTTGCAGAAAGATGGTTCTATCCGTATAATGGCAAGTTCAACAAAGAACTTTACATTTTCGGGCAATGATGGTGAGGTTGCTACTATAAAGGTTAATGTAGCGAATACCGTTGCTGATGGCAAATATCCAATAATACTAAAGAATATCGTTCTTAGTGATGCAGGTAGTAACTCGTATGAGAATGAGCGAGTTGAGGTTACGCTTACGGTAGGTGAAGAGATTCCGACCTATGAAGAAGGGTATAGCGTAAGCATAGCTCCATTTACTGCAACATCAGGCAAGGCATACACCATAGCCTTGAATTTTGATGCAAAGGACGAGAACATCACGGATATTGAGTTTGATATGGAATTGCCGTCAATAATTTCACGAACAAAGAGTGGTCGTGTGACAAAGGCATTCGATAGTGCCAATGAGGAACGTATGTATGTAAGTGGAACAGAGGGCGATCATACTATTACGGTTAATGGCAATCATGTAGCTATTAAGGCTATTGCCACAGATGAGTATAAGTATATTGCAGGTACAAGTGGTGCTCTCGTGAATATGTATTACACTTCGGCATCTACATTGTCAGAAGGCATCTATCCTGTAAGGTTCAGAAATGTGACCTTGACGGATGGTGATGGTAATATTCTGAAAGTGGCACCTACAACATCATACATTAAAGTGGGAAATCCTACGGATGCTTCTTTGGAAGTTGAGGGCTATGTGTCATCTGATTTGAATTCTGCTCTTGCTTCAGAAACCGCAATTACATCACTTGACATGGGTAAAGTGACAAGTATGGACGGTTCACTTACTATTATCGATGGTCGTAGTTTTGTTGCGCCTAAAAAAAATGTTAAGGTTAAGAAGGTTAGCTATTCCCGTAATATGTCATACAAATGGGGAACTATCTGTTTGCCATTCGACATTAAGAGTAACAAGAACATACAGTATTACGAGTTGTCAAGGGTTGATAATGTTGCAGGTGTAATGTCATTTACCCCAGTTTCAGCAGTAACGGCTGGTACTCCTGTTGTTTTTAAACTTTTGAGCGGAACTACAGCAAACATCACGGCAAACAATGCTGAGATTTCGGCAGGTGATAATGCTTGGAATGCCACGGTTAATGGAGAGACTTGGGTAATGAAGGGTACAATGACAGCTAAGAGTGTTGATCCTTCAACTGTGGATGGTGATATTTACTATATTGCAGAAGATAAGTTCTGGTATGGAAATATGACATTCCCAGTAGCTGCTTTTCGTGGTTGGTTTGAAGCTCCGAAGAGCGCAAATGCCAAGAATGGTGTATTCTCTATCGATATTGACAATATGACGACAGGCATTAAGTATGTAGAGAATAATGACGGTACGCTTGATGTCATATTTGATGTTTCTGGCAAAAGAATTGGAATGCCAAAGAGTGGAATTAACATTATTAACGGTAAAAAAGTGATTGTGAAATGAAAAAGAAATATCTTACTCCGAAATTGGAATGTGAAAGACTGACATCGACAGATATGTTAGCCGTTTCACTTGAAGGTGGTGGCAATGGTGATGGTCGTCCTGCTTCTGCTAAATATTGCGGAGATTACTTTTATTGTAACGAGGACGACGATGATGAATAATGCAATTTAACCTAAGATAAAGTTTCCATTTTGGAAAAGAGGACATCTCGCGAGGGATGTCCTTTCTTTATATGTAAACTCCAGTTTAATGAATTGATATGGTCATATATCATTGAAAAACAAATAGTTGAATTAGCTCTGAACGTCGAAGAGGTTGGCGGCCGAAGGGAAAGTCAAGGACCAATACCTACAGTCTTTAGGTGTCGCACCTACAGCGCTCTGCAAATCACGCATCTACATAATAACAGCCCTATCGGACTGCCCTATTAGGTATCGCACCTTCGGCGCTTTTTCGTCGAACTCACGTTAAATTTTAATTTTCTGGAATAAATTTTCTGGTCATCGTCGCTAATTTTCTTGAAAGTTTCCAAGCATCGCAAGGTGCGTTTGTGATTCTGGAGAAGCACAGAGGATAAGCCATTAGAATCCAAATAACGCTATTACTGACGTATTGCAGCGATAACCCTATCCATGTCTGAGAGGTCGTATCGCTGATCAACCGTGATGGTGAGGATGCGGTCTTCCTCTTCCCAGATAAGTCGGGCATAGATGGACTGCTGAGCCAGTTTCTTCTGCATTTCTGATATATTTTTTACACGGAAAGGGAAGAAGAGTGGGGCGGTGGTTAAACGACTGATGTCGGCAATGAGTTCGATGTTGTCGGCATCTTTCAGTCCTTCGTAAAGACGTGTGAAGTTATCAATTCTAATCTTTTGCTGAATATCAGAATTCTCAAGGGCAAGGAGATTCTTTGACGATGAGGCCATAGCGTGCGGAGTAATAGGTCTTGTCATAAGACTCTCTACTTCGTGCGATAGGCGTATAGACTCACCCTTTACTTTTGCATCAGCAGAAAGGAAATAATCGCCTCTCAGTTTCATAGCCTTGGTTTGTAGAGCCACGATTTCGTCATTTCCGATAGTTGGCATCTGCATTTCCTCGTTTGTTTCAAGAAATGCACCGTCAGGAATGGCAAACCACTTTCTGATACTTCCTACGTAGTATTTTATGAATGGCAGACGCATGGTAGAGAAGAGGCATTGTGTAAGGTCGAGGATTATCTCACAACCGCTTTCGTGCATCTCCTCAAGCATATCCTGTTCTTGCTCTGTGAGATCCATTCCGAAGTATGGATGAACGACAATGATATTTGGCTTATGGGCTGAGAATATCTCTTTTGCCTTTGGAATATCAATGGTCAGGTCTGGGCAAACGGGATAGAATTGATAGTCGTAGCCAAGTTGCTGAAATGGAGCTACAACCGTGTCGCAAGTGTATTTGGGAAGCAGAGCTTTTTTGCCATGCGAAAGCTCGTGGCTCGCAATGAGATAGATGGCTTCGCGGCAGAAGGAGAGAAAGGCGGCCTCTCCCCCCGCCCTCCCCCGTAGGGAGGGAGCCGGTTCGCTAACAAACTTTTCCTCTGAGAGCTTGGCTCTTTCCCCATTGAGCACACCAGCTCCCTCCCTACGGGGGAGGGCGGGGGGAGAGGCTGTCCTTTCATACAACGGAAATATACTTCCTATTTCTTTCATTTTCTTTATTCTGTTATATGATTATCCGCATCATGCTAACATACGCCCTAAACGTCGAAGAGGTCGGCGGCCGAAGGGAAAGCCAAAGGGCAAGATTTGCACTTAGCATAGGGCAACGCCCTATGTACAAGGTTATTAGTTTATTCGCCCTGTAAGGGCAAAAGCATTACATCATATTGGAGCTTTTGCCCTTACAGGGCGAATGAACTCGCTCACCAAACCCAGGACGATGCCCTGGGCTATGTGCTCATTGCCCCTTCGGGGCGTTGTCGAACAAATGTGGATAATAATGTTCTGTTATTACTCGTAGATGCTCCGACATATTGTCGATAGTATCAAGCATTTCCTGTTGATTATCAAATTTGGCAAATACCACGGCAACTGTGTCATTGCCGTTATGTGTTAGTTGGATGTCATCACCTATATTCATCAAATGAGTGATATTGATAACCTTGTCGCGGAAATAATCAGACATCCACAACTCCTTATAACGTCCGTTCTCGTTGGCGTAAGGACGATAGTACATGACGTAGTTAGTGCTGTTACAGAGCACGTTATCACGCTTTGGAAGCTCATCGCCTACCGCCGCACGAATGGTGTATAGGTTCTCTTCAAAGCCTGTTGCCTGTTGTTCAAGATATGGAATGTTACAGCCTCCATTTCGTGGGCCGAGATCAAGAAAGTATATGCCTCCGTCCTTGCCTACGACAAACTCTACGTTGCAAGGGCCAGTCTTCATGCCAAGCAGAGAAAAGAGTCTTTGCAGTTCGTCAACAGCCTTTTGCTTCATCTCCTGACTAAGTTCAGAAGGGGTGCTCAGCGATACTGGTACGAGAGCCGACTTACCAATGACGTGATGTTGGTCGCAGAAACCTGCAAAGATTATCTTGCCGTTGTCGAGAAAGATATCACCATCCAACTGATGCCCTACCTTCTCAACAAACTGCTCTATGATTACTTTTTTGCAGATAGAATATGATAGAGATTCTGCCCAATGCTCGGCAAGTTCTTCCTCGCTTGTTATGGCAAAGACACCTCTGCTTCCGGCAGAATCCACAGGCTTCATTATTGCCTTGCATATCTGACTATCATTTTTCTTCTCACGGAAATATCGGATTGCATCTTCCTTGTCTGTAAAACTATCCGACCAAGGAGCGCAGAAGCCATTCTCTCTAAGAAACTTACGAAACAGATCCTTATGGGTAAGCGTGCATACCGCCTTGTATGGGTTGCCTGGCAATCCCATCTCTTCTGCCACGTATGCAGCAATAGGGGCGAGGGTATCAGAACTGTAAGGCACTATACCGTCGATATTCAGTCGCTTTGCCTCACGAAGCACAGCCTCTTTATCCACAATATCCACCTTGCAATATTCATCAGCCACCTTATGCCCGGGGTTATCCTCGTGCAAGTCGGCACTAATGACGTAGTAGCCCTGACGCTTTGCCTCAAGAGTAGCTTCCATCTGCACGATGTTGCCACCGAGGACCATTATTCGTTTGGGGCCTCTCCCCCCGCCCTCCCCCGTAGGGAGGGAGCTGGAAGGCGACAGACCTATTGATGTTTTTATTTCTTCATTTTTCATTTCGCAATTTCCTCTTTCCACGAACCGGCTCCCTCCCTACGGGGGAGGGCGGGGGGAGAGGCTAATATTTCCTTATAAATCTCCTCATACTGCCTTGCCACCTTTACGCATTCGTGATTGCGCCTAACGTACTCGCGACTCTTATCCTTTAGAGCCTGAAGCTCGTCCTTTGGCATGAGGATTAGTTTCTCCAATTCCGTATAAACACTTTCGTATGAAGGCGTTACGTTGATAATGGCACGACAGTCGTATTCGCCCATCATCTCATAGTTTACCGCCTCACCACCGCTGATGCAGACAATACCCTTTGACAAGGCCAAGAGGGCATTCATTCCAGGGCCGTATGAATAAACCTGATCAAGCATCACGTCTGAGTTATCCATCATGTGCTGATACTCGGCAAATGGAATGTTTGTCGCGAGCTTTAGTTCCATCTTGTCAGGATATTTCGCCAAGAGATCATTGGCTACCTTCATCATAATGTCAGTACCCTTATAAGCTCCGAACTCTTTCTTATAGCCAAGGAAGACGCGGAGCTTGTCGGATGGCGGTGGGCAGACAGGTTTGGGCATCTTTATCGGAAGAGGAATGAAATGATTTTTTTCGCGAATAGGATTACCGTTCTTGTCTTTGTCGGTAACGAGGTCGTAGGGTGCCCAGTATTCGTAAATAACCGATACAACGGCATCACACCAGTATGCCACTTCCCTTGAAAGCTTTTCCTTGGCAGTACCTACGCACTCGTTATAGGCACGCTCGCCAAACTCTGTAGCGCGAGGTTTATCGCCAAGGTTATAGTCGGAATATGCGAGAGGTTTCTTGTGCTTGTGGTTGTAGCAATAGTAATAGTCATCGCCCATAGCACAAAGCACTATACCCTTGTTATGCTTCCTAAGAAAATTAAAGATAGGGATAACCCTCTCTGCCTTGAGATGCAGGAAGTGAGGGTTAACGAATTGTATGATATCATATCCGCACAGCTTTGGCATGGCCTTCAGCAGTCGGAAAAGAAATGAAATACCACCCCATACGCCGAATGACCTACCAAGGTCTATGTCACGATTGTAATTAGTCCAACCGTGACCACCATTAGCTGTCGTTACATCATGACCGAGGGCTCTCAAGCCCTCTGCCAGATTGTTGTGAACATTGCTAAATTCGCCTAAGAGTAGTATTTTCATATTTTTATTTAGAACTTATATCTTATACCGATGCTCAAGACGCCCTGCTCGCCTATGCCCAGTTCGGTAAAACCACGTAGATAAGGACTACCAGCCTCTATACCGATAAAAGAAGCCTGGAAGTTGAGGCTATAATCTGTACAGTCTTTTGTGGTACCATCATTATATTTATATGTCCCTGAAGTCATTGTCACACCAAGCGCAAACTTTGAATACATTCCGAAATTTTCTTTGCGCAGATAGTCAAACTTAACTGCTGGCATAAAGGTGTAGTAACTGGCTTCTATCTTGCCATAATCGTTAAGGCCATAATCAAAATCGCCCTTGTTTTTTCCGTAGGCTAATACACAGCCAATGCCAAGCTTTTCTTTACTATGATAGAAATACTCGGCAGAGAAGGAGCCTGTGTGATTCAAATTGTCATATTCACAGCCACCAAAAGCAACACTAAAAACTCCAACATGATTAAGCCATTTTGAGTTAGGTGCTATGCCATATCTAATAGCTACTTCGTGCTTAGTATCGTCATAACCTGTCTGTGCACTAACATTTGCTGCTATCGTCAAGGCAGCTACCGTGGTTAAAATTAGTTTTTTCATTATGTCATGTTATTTTATATAAAAGATTCGATTCGTTTGCAAAGTTATATAATTTTTTGAGAAATACAATATTAAAGCGGTAATTTTTTCCAATACACACAGTTTTGCAACATGTTTTTTTTATGACGCATAGTGAATGATGCGTTCTATAAGTTTAGAATCTGAAACCGACTGTACCTTGTATTATGTTGATTTTTGCCAAACTAAAGCATCTGTATTCCACATTAAAGTTTACTGCATGATTTTTAACAGGTACTTCTATACCACCACCTGCATATATTCCATACGACAATAGATTATAATCGTCGTTATAGTCACGATTGGTTTTAATCTCTCCTTCAAACAAAGTGCGAGACAGACCAATTTTTGTAGTAAACCTTGTGGTTTTCTCTAAGCCAAAACGGTACATGACTCCTGCATTAAGAGAATATGCATTAACTGGGGTATAAAACTTATTACTGCCACTAATAGAAGAATAAAGAAAAAAGATCTGTAGTACCATTCCCTTGCCAAATCTATTTCTGTCAAAATCTATACCAGCTCCTACAGTATAGAAAGCGCCGCCTTTGTTACCTTCCCATAAACTGTGATCATTACATGAAGTATATCCACCACCAACAATGATCGTAGGACGACATTTGGTGGTCTCTTTCTTTGCATCATATTCATACTTTATGCATTCTTCGTTCGATGTACAGACATCTTCGTGATAATCGCGTACCATCTTAATCATTTGATTATCACTCATATTTCCTATCTTTATATCGTCTGATGCACGTTTCGACTTTGAAACCTGCCTGTATAGTCCCTGGGTTCTTATTAAAAGTTCTCGGTGGTTATAATTGATATCCTCTTCCATGTTTTCGTACTTAACCACCTCGCCTTCTTCATTCTCAACATAATAGATCTTTCGGAAGCCTACTTCCTTACGATATAGATTCATAATTCCACTAACGAGAAATTCAGCAAAGAACATATCTTCATCATCGAATTTCTTGCTCACATAAAATTTTCCGCTTTCCTTAAATCTATAGGCTGTAATCTGACCAGGGGTATAGGTTACGTAGTTAGAGGCATTATCTGCCTTGAATAAACATTGTTTTGCATTGACCGTGTTGGTTCGATAATCAATCATTCCATAGATTGTATCTTTCTGATTAGTAATGATAAATCCCTCCTTTGGGTTGACCTGTGCATCAGATATCAATGAGAAAAAAATGCAATAGTAAGTAAATACTTTCTCATAATGCTATAACCGTCTTTTATGTTTGTTTTTTATATTAAATATACGTCCTTCCAATAAATGTTTTTGATATTTCTTGAAATCTTTTCAGCAAAGTTACATATTTTTTTATAAATACAATGAAAAATTTGTTTTTTTATGGTTATAATGACGAATAGAGGCAGCAAAGACCTTTTACTCCAAAAATTCGCATAAGTAGGATTTTTAGCAATTCCTTCTTGTTTCTTGCACAATTCAGAGGTATTGAGGCCTTTTTCAGCATAGGCTCGGCAGGTGTTGTCTTGCCAAAACGATAGACATCAATCTGGAAATTGAGCATGGTGAGATATAAGTATCGTGAAGCCTTGGAATAGATGTCGATACCTAACTGATCAACGGCATACAGATGCGAGAAAAGCAGTTCGTCGGCAAACTTTAGAGAGCCTGAAATGCTTTCTCCGTTGAAATAATAAAGATACATCCCAGTATTGATTGTGGCATAGGTGTGTGCTTTCTTCAATAGCTGAGAGATAAGGCGGATGTCCTCACCGAGAGTGACTGATTCCGAGTATCTTAGTCCGTCAAACAGAGAGCGTCGGAACACCTTGTTACAGCTATAACAATGTGCATAAAGTTTATTGTCGAGCCATAGGCTTTGCTTGTCCTTTATGTCAGAAATATCAAAAATGGCATTCTCGAAGGTAAGTTTCCTTTCCTTCGAACTACCGATATAGAGATGTGCAGGATATTCGATAATGTCAATATCCTGATGCTCATGGAGATAGTTTATGATAGGCAGGAAAGTGTTTTCTGAAATAGCATCGTCACTATCGATGAAGGTAACGTAAGTTCCTTTGGCAATATCGAGAGCTCTGTTTCGAGCACTTCCCGGACCACCGTTCTGCTTGTGGATTACTCGAATACGCTCATCCTTTAATGCCCACTCGTCGCATAGCTCACCACTCTTGTCGGGCGAGCCGTCATCAACGAGAATAATCTCCATATCCTCCACTTTCTGCATCAGAATACTTTCGATACAGCGGTTGAGGTATTTCTCGGCTTTGTAGATGGGGAGGATTATTGATAAAGATAGGCCTCTCCCCCCGCCATCCCCCGTAGGGAGGGAGCTGGAAGGCGATGAGCCAATCATTATTTTATTTTTCTCATCTTTCATTTTTAATCTCGGTGATTTTCTTCGTTATCGAATCGGCTCCCTCCCTACGGGGGAGGGCGGGGGGAGAGGCCGTTTTTTCGAATAATTCCATCCACTTTTCCATTATAGTTTGTGGTTGATATTGCTGTGATGCTTTTAATGCAGTCTTGCCCATCTGCTGTCTTTTGTCTTGATTGTCAATAAGTTCGCAGATAGCATCGACCATAGCATTATCGTCATTGTAAGGAATGAGTCTGCCAGTCACGCCATCTTCTATGATATGGCGAGGACCATAGTCGCAATCAAGACTAACGATTGGCAGTCCGCAGGTCTGTGCCTCGATAAGAACGATGCCAAGTCCCTCAAAACGTGAGGTCATAAGGAATATCGAACTATTGATATAATAGGGAAGAACGTCAGTTGTACCCTTGTGTAAGGTCACGTTCTTGGAGAGATTTAACCGTAAAATCTTCTGTTGAAGAGCTTCCCTCTCAGGGCCTTCTCCTACTATGTCAAGATGCCAATCGGGATGCTTTTCTGATACATTCTTCCAGATGTCGAGAAGTCGGGAGAAATTCTTCGCGTCAATCAGTCGCCCTATACTTACGCAACGCTTTGCCATACAGTCAGAAGGCTTTTCCACGTGCAAGGATGTGAAATTAGGGATGAGCGTAACGTGCTTGGCATGAGGGTAATCCTTTGTGTCTTGCTGAGTTAGGGTTACGATAGTATCCACTTTCTTCTCCATGAGCGAAACAATCCATTGATGTTTCATCGTTGGGCGAGCCCTGTGAGCCTCGTAGATGCACCTACCTTTCCATCCGCTGAAAGCAGCAAGGAAAGCGCCCATAACCCACGTGTAAATGGTTAAATCTGGGTTAATCTTGCGGATAGTATTGCGAAAAGCGAAGAGAGCCTGAATGGAAGTGAAAAATGAAAAATGAAAAATGAAAAATTTTGATGGAATATTCAGTCTTACGATTTTCACTCTTTCATCTAAAGGATAGGCTATAGGTTTTTCGTCTTGCCATAGCAATAGCAGAACAACCTCATGCTCCGTATGTCTGACGAGGTAGTTCATCTTGTCGGTAATGATACGCTCCATACCACCGATTCCCGACATTTTTTCTATGACGTAAACAATCTTCATTGCTTATAAATTATAAAATGAAAAGTGAAAAATGAAAAATACAAGTTACATTTCTGTATTTTATAATTATTCATTTTTAATTTTATCATTTAGCATGGGTGAACTCTCCTGCCTGCGCCTTACGAATAACGAGCTTCATAAGGTCGCGTGGATATCTTGCGATATAATAGAGTAGGGTAGAAGTGCTGTAACCACATTTCCGCATTTCTTTCCAGCATCTGTAGGTTGGACGAAGACGAAGGTGAACCAATGACGTTATCATAGGTCGGAGCATACGACTGTGATGACGCTTCACATTATGCTTGACAAGCAGCATGTTAGCCTTTGCCGTTTCACGGGTATAGTCGAGAAGCCTGTCTTCTGTTTTTCTCTTTGCCGTACTATCTGCATGATTGCAAACGCAATAGCATTTCTCGGTATAGGTCTTTATGCTCTTTGCAAAGATACCGATTTGGGTAGAGAAATATATATCGTTAAGGATTTTAGATTCGCTGAACCTTATATTGTGTTCCTTGATGAGCGACAATCTGATAGCCTTACACCAAGGCTCTGTGAAATGAAAACGAAGATGCCTTTCCTGCCATTCGGAATCTGTTGAGCGCATTATCCTACTAAGATGATTGGCACGCCAAGAAGGTTTGCCACTTCCCATCTCTATGGAGTCAGCGTTGAAATAGATAACATCTGCCGTCTCTTCCTTGATAGAGTCAAGAAACTTGTCGAAACAAGGATGAAAAAAGTCGTCACTATCAGCAAAGATGACGTACTCGCCTTTAGCCTTATCAAGTCCCTGGTTACGTGCCCAACCAGCCCCACGTCCTTCTTCGTCGTGGATCACGATTGTCTGGATGTCATCACGCTTTGGAATAGATTCGATACATCTATCCAACAGCCATTGCGAACCTTTGTGGGGGATGATGATGGAAAAGCCTCTCCTCCCGTCCTCCCCCATAGGGAGGAAACTCCCCCCCTCACCCCCACAGGGGGAGTGATTACTTTTGTTTGCTATGAAAGGCATATCCATCATTAAAATCGAATTATCAATTATAATTATTTTGTTTTTTGCACTCTGGTTCTCCGATACATACTCCGATTACCTTACTATGCTTATCTTCGTGACAATACCGCTTTCTCCGCTGGCAGTAGCTACATTAACCATATACACACCAGAGGCTACTTTCTTGCCATTTCGGTCACAACCGTTCCATTGATATGAACCACTATTGCAAGTGCCTTCGTTCACCAACTGGCCTGACGTGGTGAGTATCTTGATTTGTGAGCCTACTGTCAGACCTGTAATGGTAATATCGCCAGTAAAATCGGGTGTTACAGGGTTCGGATAGGCATATACATTATCGTCATTAAGATTGCCATACGACTGTGTTACGTCACTCTGATATGAACACAAACCCTTGAGTGTAGCAAAATATACCCTGCCGTTATTCTCGTCAATGGCAATGCTCTTCACTTCATTATCAGGAAGTGGAGAGTTGCTCATGGTGAAATGAGCCAACTGTGTCTGGTCGTCACTACCAATAAGATATACACCATCGTTTGTGGCAAACCACTTGCGATTGGCATTGTCAACCTTTATGTCGCAAATAAAGACATTGGCAAGCAGATAATCGATAAAGTTAGTTCCGTCATTTCTTTTAACATCTGACTGCTTGATGTTGATATTGCTCATGTCTGTAGAATTGCACATTTCCGTTACATCGTCAGGAGTGATGTAAAAAGCACCAACCTCACATCCAACCCAGATATTGTTGTTCTTATCCTCAGTAACTACAAATAGATTCTTTGCTTCAAACATACGTGCACCACGCTGATTGATGAAGTCCTTAATCTGGCGCATCTGGTTTGAGTTGATGTCATAGAAGCCAAACATAGAGTTCTTCCAACTATCGTTGGCATACCACAATAGACCTCTGGAATCAAAAAATGCCCTTTTTAATCGGCAGTTGTCGGAAGTGCTCAATCCGCTTTGTTTCAATGAGTTCCATTCTCCTGATGGTGAGAGACACAGAATGTTGTCATTACCCATGTTGAAAACCCACAGATTACCAAATTTGTCATAAGCGATTGATGTGACAACGGAGTATTTATCATTATTGATAATCGAGAGAATAGGGTCGTCGGTATTCATGTCATAGTATGCCACCATCTTCTTGTCCTTATATTCATAAAGACCTGACTTTGCAGCAACCATAACGTGATTCATGTCTTTAGGGTCAATACATATCTGTGTCTGTGCAACACAGTTCTTACCTTTTTCCGTTGCAAAAGAGTTGTCATAACACGACCATTTATCGTTTGCTATGTCATATTCCTGAACGAATCCAGGGGTGTTAGTATCGGAAGATACATATTCATATCTTCCACGCACGGATAGTATTCTGCCGTTGTTATAGAGAATATAGTTGTGTTCTCTGTATTGTGGGCCATCAGGTATCACACCAGTACTGATAGCTTCATACGAGCCGTTATCCTGTTTCTGATATTTCGTTAGCTTGCTATCGGCATCTGCTGCCCAATAGCACTTGTTGGTAGAGTCATAGACATATTTATCCTTTGTTTGCTTCTTATATTCCCCTATCGTTTCCCACTCATTCCTATTGAGAAGGTTGGCAGAAAGGGCGCATTTAAGAAGTCCCTTACTTTCAGAAGCAGCATAGAAATAGTTGTCGGATATATAGCAATGGTTCACCTTGCATCCAAGGTTATAGCTATCGGCTATAATTGCCTCCTTAGTATTAACCTTTACAATGCCGAAACCTGTAGCGAGGTACGCATACTGACCATCAACATAGATAGAGTTGACCGTCTTGTCATCGGTAGTCTGTTTGTCGGCAAGCGCGCTGATATTTTCCACGTCGCCATTAAGCGAGAGGAGGTCTATCGTATAATCGGAATATGTAATAACGAGTTTCTTGGTTGCATCCACCCAGGCAATATTTTGGATGTTACAACCGTTGAGAAGGTCATTATTGGAGTATGTACGTAGTGAACCGTCGTTTACGTTATAGGAATACAGATTTTCAGAGGCAAGTACGAAGACATCCTTGCCCGTAGGAACAATATCTGAAACTTCACTATATGATGGATATACCCTCCATGTGCCTATGGCATCACCCCAGGCATAATGAAAGGAGAAGATGGCAAATAATATAGTGAGTATGTGTTTCAATTCTTGATTTTCAGTTTTTGAAGAAGAGTTGGCTTTAGTGTTGCCTTTCTTGCAGACAATGGTCTTTCCTCCTTTATACCGCCTTCAGCAATCTGCTCCTCAACACGTTTGTTGGCTTCTTTTCTAAAGCTGTCCTTCCACCATCCCCATTTGTTGAAGTACATGATGATGTTGGTTACGTGAATCCAGAACAGGCGGAAACTGCTGTGCGAAGCCCTGTTGAACTTATGGTATATAGGAATGTTTGGATAGTAGAGAGTCTTGTATTTCTCGTGCAATCTGCGTGTCACGTCGATATCCTCAGCATACATGAAGAGATTCTCGTCAAAGAGATTGACCGACTGTAAGGCTTTCAGTCTGAAGAACATAAAGCATCCTGAGAGGTATGGCACGTTGAGCACCATCTCAAAGTTTGAGTAGAAAAGCTCATAGCGAGCATTTCTTCTTGCTATCATAAAGTGTGGCAGACAGAATCTTCCGAAGATATCCAAAGGTGTTGGCAGTAGTTTGGCAAGTCGCTGAATCTGACCATTAGGATACAGCACCTTGGGCATCATCTGAGCCACATCCTCGTGCAGATCCATGTATCGTTTAAGCTCTGGAATGACGCGAGGACCAAACCAGATGTCAGGATTCACCACAAGATGGTACTTGCTGCCAAGTGCTATTGCCTTGCGCATGGCAAAATTGTGTCCACCACCATAACCATTGTTCTCATGACGGAAATAGAGCAGATGGAAACCTGTCTCTACCTTCTTGCGCAACTGTGGCTCACCTGTCAGAACTCGGTTGCTGAACTCCAGCAACTCGCGCTCAAGATCAGGCATTATATCTGCTGAGTGGTCGATTATATAGACCACATCTACCGGCGATGCAAAGAGGCTTCGCAACACTGGCTCAATGTCCAGCAGGTGATGATTATATGTTACAACAGAAGCTGTTATCATTCATTAAAAGGTATGGAGTGGATACATTGTTGTACTCTATATAACGACATTCATCGGATATTATTGCTTTTATCGTCTTTTTATGCTAAAATATCGTAATATTTACCGTATGTTTGCTTGTTTCGGATATTTTTACTATCTTTGCCCATAATTTGAGTTTTAGTAGTTAGTGATTGGTGACTTGCGTGGAGTGTGAAAACTCTAAACCCTAAACTCTAAGCTCTCTATACTCTAAACCCTAAACTAAAGAAAACATGAAATATGCAATAATACTCGCTGGAGGTAAAGGACGAAGACTCTGGCCCGTAAGTCGCAGAAATCTACCAAAGCAGTTTATCGACTTCTTTGGCTGTGGCAAGACTCTTCTCCAGCAGACATACGATAGAATGCAGAAGATTGTGCCGAAAGAGAACATCCTCGTGGTTACTCATGCAGCATTTGAGAATATCCTACGTGAACAATTGCCTGACCTGCCTCTGAAAAATCTCATTCTTGAGCCTATCAACAGAAATACGGCACCTGCCACTCTTATGGCTCTTAGTTCAGGCATGATTCCCGACGAAGGTGATGTCATCATAGTGCCTGCCGATCAGGTCGTTATGAATGAAGAGAAGTTTGCTGAAGCTTTCGATGCTGCAACGGACTATATTAACTGTTATGATTGCGTGCTGACAATGGGCGTTAGACCTACAAGACCAGAGCCAGGATATGGTTATCTACAAATGGGTGGGCTTGTTCCTGCCACGGAAAAGCATCCTAATCCTACAACCCATTACGTCAAATCGTTCACAGAGAAGCCTGAACGTGACTTTGCCCGTATGTTTATGGATAGTGGTGAGTTCCTGTGGAATACAGGTATCTATCTGTCTAAGGCTAAATATATTAGCAATCAGCTCATTAAACTTATGGGAGTAGATGAAAGCATGGATTATTCCATGAGTCCAAACATCTCTATTGATATGGCTATTCTCGAAAAGATGCCAGAGAAGGTGGTTAAGGAATGTTCTTTTGGATGGGCTGACATCGGAGCTTGGCATGGTATCTATGAGGCTTTTGCCAATGCCGAAGAAGATAATGTCCTGGTCAACAAGAAGTCAAGGCTGATGGTTGATAATGCAACTCATAACGTCATTTCCCTTCCTGACGAAAAACTTGCCGTCATTAGCGGACTTTCTGGTTATATTGTAGCAGAAAAGGACAATGTTCTTCTCATCTGCCAAAAGGAGGATTCCTCTGCTATGGTAAGGAAACTTCTCGGAAAGATAGAAACCGAGGAAGGAATGGAAGAGTTTGTGTAAAAGGAAGAAATGAAAAGTGAAAAATGAAAAATTATAAAATACAAGTTACAAATTGTACATTGTAAATGGTAAATTGTAAATGAAATGATGAAAAAATCTGTTTTTTACTGTGCTGCAGCCCTTCTAAGCGCTTGCATGCTTGCATCATGCGATGCTGACAAAACCGAGTTTGAAACCAAAGATGACGGTACTGCTATACTGACATCAAAGGGTGTTGACTACGAGATGCTTCTCGTTGAGGCAGGTCCTTTCAAGATTGGTGCTACCGCAGAGATGACAATGGTTACTCCTACCGAAGAGCAACCTTCACATGATGTTACTCTCACCAAGGACTACTACCTCGGCAAGACAGAGGTTACTCAGGAACTTTGGGAGGCTGTGATGGGTAGCAACCCTTCTGCTATCAAGGAAGGTAAGAACCTTCCTGTGGTAAATGTTAGCTGGGATGATTGTCAGGCTTTCATCAAGAAACTCAACGAACTGAGTGGCAAGCAGTTCCGTCTGCCTACTGAGGCTGAATGGGAATATGCTGCACGTGGCGGTAAGAAGACAAACAGTTTGCAGTTTAGTGGCAGTATCTATGTTGAGCGTGTGGCTTGGTATAAGAGCAACTCAAATGGTACTCTTCATGCTGTAGGTACAATGGATAAGAACGAACTCGGTTTCCACGATACAAGCGGAAATGTATGGGAGTGGTGTCAGGACGGTCATTTCACATATCCAACAGAGGCTCAGAAGGATCCATGTCCAGAGGCTGACTCTACCCGCACATACGTCATTCGTGGTGGTGGCTGGAACTCTGGCCAGAGCGATTGCCGTTACACCTCACGTTCTTCATATAGTGCAACAAGCAATAATGCAGACCTCGGTCTCAGATTGGCTATAACTAAGTGATTTAGGTGATGGGTGTTGGGTGTTAGGTGTTGGTGGTTTGTACTATATGCCAACACCTAACACCTATCACCCAACACCCAACAAAATGTGAAACCCACAATAGAATATATTGAGAAGAAGTTCGGGGAGTTTAATCATCTTATCTTTGATGATAGACTCCCTCTTCTTCCTATCCAGCTCAGTAATGCCAAGACATTTCTCGGAATGCTTGTCTATAAGAAGCGAAGGACATTGTTTGGCAAGCTTGAGCTATACGATTTCCGTCTTCGTATAAGCATCCGTCTTGACCTGCCAGAAAACGAGGTGGAAGATACAATCATCCATGAGATGATACATTATTACATTCACTTTAACGGCATTAAGGACACAAGTGCTCATGGCAAGGTTTTTCGTCAGATGATGAACGATATAAACCTGCGTTTTGGACGGAATATCACAATCACTCATAAGAGTACTCCAGAGCAGA
Source organism: uncultured Bacteroidales bacterium (assembly GCA_902778265.1). Lineage (GTDB taxonomy): Bacteria > Bacteroidota > Bacteroidia > Bacteroidales > Bacteroidaceae > Prevotella. The sequence continues at coordinate 26,386 of CACYXI010000032.1, forward strand.
AACAGCAACTCGCAGGTACTCGCAAGCGTTGGCACGTTGTGGCTGTCGTGAAGTTTCATGATGGGCGTTCAGGCATCAAGGTACTTCCACGCATTCGCCAACGCATCATAGCCTATCGTAATGGCGTACTTATGAGTCGTGAGATAAAGAGCGTTGATTTTTATATCACCAACGACCCTTACTTTAACACATTTCCCAATTCCTCTGCCCTCAAGGTTCATATCCTTGATGCCTCGGAATACGAACCACATTTGCAGAGGCAACTTTCAGAAAAAGTATTATCAATTAACAATTAATAATTAACATGCCCACAAGCGATAAAGGTAACATAAAAAACTCCCCCTCGGGAGAAATAGAGGGAGGGCACTTCTCCTTCCAACCCAAAGGTGACCACCTCACCATCTTTAAGAATAAGAAGAAGATGCACACCCCGAAGGGTAACATAATCTACACCTACGATGAGGCTTTTGCCAAGCGTATAATAAAGGAGCTTGAGGCAGAGGCAGACTATACGTCATGCTCGTCAATTCTCTGCTATCACTATACCTATTGCGATCTAACGGCGGAATACGACCAGAAGACCGTAGCAGAGGATCTTCTTACCTGTCTGGATCATAACGTGGAGTATGACCCATTCATCGCATTTCGTGAGGAAAAGGCTATTGAGTCAATGAGCGATAAAGAGGCTGACAAGATAGTAAAGACTTTTAAGCAACAGATGATGGCATTTATCGGTGGTTGCTCCATGTCTCAGCTTGTAGCCATTACCGTTCTCTATTGTGCCTTTGATTCCCTTGCCCTTCCTTATTATATAGTAAAGGAGACAATGGGCGAAAACGCCTGTTCTACTGATGATTTCGTGGCAAAACTCTCTGCCTATTGCAAGAGAGAGGGAATAGATCTCCCTGCTGATATGCCAGTCACAATCTCCGCCTTTTGCGAATACTGGGGAATATAGTTTAATGATTATCCGCAATCACCCGATAGCGCCCCGAAGGGGCAAAAGCTCATAGCCTAGGGCATCGCCCTAGGTAGATGTAGGTTGGTAATTTCGCCCTGAAGGGGCAAAAGCATTTATTTTTATTAGGGCTTTTGCCCCTACAGGGCGAATATACTAACTACTTTGTACATAGGGCGTTGCCCTATGCTATGTGCTTTTGGGCTTTGGCTTTCCCTTCGGTCGCCGACCTCTTCGACGTTCAGCCCGCCTGTCACGTAATTGCGGACAATCATTATAGTTTTTTCCTTTTTCTTACGTAGGAAGAATCTTGTATCTTCCTCCCCTCATCTTCCGAACCAAACTCGATGAAAGTCCGCTCTATATCCGCTATTATAACGGAGCTTCATCGAGTTTGGTTCGGAAGAAATACGGAGAAGCATTGGAGGAAGGACGAACCTAAATCAAATACAGATGTTTACCAGTTACTTTCATAAGGTTTTGCGTTATTTCCTCTTGGCTTGTTGCTTGGTATCATTATAAAGTTGAATGTATCTGTACTTATAATCACATCTTTGCTTTCTAATTCTTGAACCATTGTTCCCTCCGATTTGCTAAAACTTTTAAAAGAATAGCAGGAGATACGACCTGTTTGGGGATGGCGTTTTACATAATAGTGTCCTTTTGTAGGCTACCCTACCTTAGTATAGTCGAATTTTGTAGGTATAGTATCTGACAAATAATAAGGATAAGAAAGTGTACTGCCATCGCTTTTATGCCATATCATTGTCGTGTCTGTATATTCATAATATACCTTTGAATTGTCGTCATATTGTTCGTCCAGTTGCCACTTCGTTCCTACCAAATCGGAAGTGGAAATAGTTACTTGTGCCTTTACCGTATTAATGCAGGCAAATAAGGCACATATTAAGAATATTAAATGTTTCATTTTCAGGAATCTTTATCTCTAATATGATATGACAATCATTCCTCTATAAACTTTTTGATAGCTTCAAGATTATCTTCTCCTGCCTTTCTGCCCATATCATAGACATGCTGCATCTTCTTGGCATTCAGGCTTGTTCTGCCTATCGGAAGAGTGTCGGAAGGACAGATAACCAAACATTTGCCAGCCATCTGCTGTTGGGAAATGTAATCAAGTTCCCGATTATACATTAAATGTCGTTTACTCATACCCTCAATAATTGCAGGATATTTGCGCATAGTAGCCTTGAATACGGGCATTAGCTTTGTGAGTTTCTTCTTAAAACCCTTTGGCTGGGTGAGGATGACTATATTCCTTTTAAAGCCCTCACTCTCAAAATATCTCAGCGGAATACTGTCGGCAATACCACCATCAAGCATCTCATAATCGCCAATGGCAACAGGTCTTGATATTATAGGCATACTGGCAGAGGCACGAATCCACTCCATACCAGTATAATCTACTTTGTCAATACGGTGATAGATAGCCTCACCTGTCCTTACGTTTGTTGTAACCACATGAAACTCGGTTGGGTTCTTCTCAAATGCCTCAAAGTCGAACACATCAAGTTTGGTTGGCAGAACATGATAGGCATACTCTCCACCCACATAGTCGCCTGTCTTGATCAACGACCTAATGCCCATATACTTTGGATTCTTACGTTGAGACATATTATAGCGTAAGGTACGCCCAATTTGATGTGATATGAAATTACATCCAAAAGTCGCACCAGCAGATACCCCGACAACGCCATCAAACGTGACATTGTTTTCCATAAGGACATCCAAGATTCCAGCCGTGAAGAGACCTCTCATTCCACCGCCTTCGAGTACTAAACCAGTCTTAGCCATTTACAATTTACAAAGTACAATATACAATTGTTGGCAAAATTACGAAAAGTTTTTGATTATACAATATTCTTTTGTCAGAAAATACAAAATTCTCTGTTTTTTTGAGAAACATATCATGTGAAGTGTTGCAAATGCTGCTTGTTGGCAACAGAAATATCAAGCATATAATTTACTGTATAACAAGCCATTACTAACACTATAAACACAAAATCAGATTGCAACACCATAGAAAAATAAATGAGAAATGTTTGTAGATTCTTTTCATTTTTTCATAACTTTGCATCAGTTAATAAACCCAAACTATTGAATTATGAAAAGAACAATATTCTTTGCTTTTATGCTTTTCTCCTTGATGTCATGCGAAGAGAAATGCCCTCGGGTAGAAAATAAGGACCTTGAGCGTTGTATCTTGGAATATGACTCTATCGTGAAATCTAGGAATGATAGCCCCTATATTTTAGAGGTGTATGTGAAAAATCTTAATGACTCCGTAAAAAGATTCGAAGTTTCATATACTATGAATATTTATTATGACTTTTGTTCCAATGCGGTTCTGTATAAGGTAAAAGACAAAGATGTTTTATTCAATTTTACTGATAGTATTATTCCTGACGGTTGTCATAGAATAAGCGAAGACAAGTGTATAGATCTAATGAAAAAGAATTTTCCTGAGCTTTATAAAAGTTATCTGAAAAATTCAACGTACAGGATAATATGCTTAAATGATGATGCCAGCTTTATCCTTACGTTTTACAAGGATAAGCTTGTTGGCAAGACATATCAATTCGTAGATGGAAGTCCGTTCTATAAGATAGGAAATAAATATTTTTTTGAATAAAAATGAGACAAATGATTAAAAATATCTATATGTTATTGTTTGGAGTATTTACTATCTTGGCATGTAACTCCAGACATGAAATAGCTTTTGTATCAAATAAAGTTGAAAAAGAAGCTATTCAAAATGCCAATTCTATAGTTCATTCTGAATGGTTAGCTAACACTATAGACAGAAAGTGTCGTGAATACTTTATCGTAGAGAATGGTGATACTTCTGCATATACATTCGTGGTTAGAAACTTTACATATTCCAACGAATTTATCATAGATATAGATAACCAGAAATTTAAATTTCATGAAGTTAGAGAGAGGGAATATAAGATTAAGAATATAGAAGGAATAATGAACGAATTGGATTCTTGTCTAAGTGTAATCTCTTTAGACTATCAAATTGATTCCTTGAAATTCCTCTCATTTGCGTTAGCTGATATGGGAGATGTTATGCTTGAATTTAATAATGAACTTGATAAGGACAGACGACCAGGTGAGTATTACTATCATCATCCTGAATTACTCCATACTGCTCTCTGTGCCACGTCTTTGAATAGTCGTGTTGAATCAATTATGAAAAAACATGGTCTCAATATTGTCGAAACAAAAATAGCTGGTGACTTAGCATGTAGTAAAGAATATTTTCTTGAAGAGAATATAATTCGTGATAGTAGTAAGGTTTCAGAACCACTTACAAGTGCATATGTAAGATATAGGTTAGAACCATTACAATAGCCTTTTCCTTGTAAGTAA
>CACYXI010000033.1 GCA_902778265.1 uncultured Bacteroidales bacterium
ACGCCCTCGTTCTTTTTACTCGAAAAGCAAATTTAACAGGAGTTCCATCAGGCACACCAGCAAGCTCACCTTCCACAACAATAGGTTTCATCGGGATTTTCTTCGTCTTATCAGCCACAGGCATTCGCATTTGCGTTCTACGATATTGAGCATGAGAACTAAGAGTTGCGAGTAGCAACATAGGTAGAATAAAAAATTTAGTCATAATAAAATTCCTAACGTTTTAGTTTGGTTTTACACAAATTCTATCAATATGAGTACAAAGGTATGAAAAAAGATTTTAAGATACAAATATTCTACCATTTTTCTCGTCATTTTTTCTTGCGAATCCCATGTAACGCCCATTTCTCGTCTATTCTATGGAACGGACTTGCAACGGCTTTGGAACGGTATTACAACGGACTTACAGCAAAAGCTAAACGAGAGCAATAGAATAATGGAAATCGTAAAACACGAGCTTGAAAAAAACTTTTTCGCAGTAATCCTACATACCTACATCATCACCCGTGCAATCTACTGAGTCACAAAAACTTGCAGCGTTTTCAAATATACGTCAAACCTACACTCATCCTACACTAAACCTACACTCGTAGTGTAGGATGAGTGTAGGTTTAGTGTAGGTTTGCACTATATTTGAAATCCGCGTAACTCACTAAGCGCATGAAAGTTACAAAGGTATCCGTGTAGGTATGTAGGATTATTGCGAAAAAGTTTTTTCTGAACCCAATTTACCCATTTTTTCACTTTTCATTTTTCATTTACTCTACCTTCGCTTATCCTTCGCCTTTCGAATTGCTCCAAATAAACTTAAGTTTATTAATGAACTTAAGAAGAAGCTCGAAGTTGCAATTCAAAATATGCAAACGAATAATGACGGTTGGTTCCCATTTGCTGCAATAGGACTGAAAATTAAAAAAGAAGACTATCAAATCATGGGATTTATAGGGATCCGTCAAACTATCGAATGCCTCTTTAAGAATCGTATAGAATTTAGAAGTGGTGATGTTTCAAAGCATGAAGCTCCAGTTCAAGCGCGAGATTTGAAAGCCATAGGCAAACAAGCAGAAGTAACTGTCATTCCTTCCAAAGTCTCAGAAAAAACATTACGCCCCAAATAGGGGTCCTACATCGGTGAGGCAATCGATCAATTTGCATATTTTCCAAAGCCCAAAGGCTCAACAGGAATTCTTGGATGGGATGCTGCTATTAATGAACTAGCAGTTAATATAGCATTAGAAGAACGATGGTTTTACAACGAAGAGGATAAACTAACAAAACCAATTCTAAAAAACTATTTGTCATACACATTCGAGAGACTTCAATATGAAGATGAAATTGAGAAAAATAATGCATTAAAAGATGGAAGGCAACCCAGATTGAAAATATTAGAGAATGAAAGCAATGCAATTTTCAATACAGGGTTGGTTGATAGTATATATGACCCTGTTTACGCTTTTTTCAGGCGAAACGCAGGTAAATATCCCAACATTACCCAGCCTTGGGTTTTTATTGCTTTTGCAACTACTAATAGTTATTATCAAAATATTATTACAGATTTTGCCTACAAGCCAGCTCGTGCGGAATACTTTACAAATCCAAACGATTTGTTTTATGATTGTAATGCCCAAAAGCCAACAATTAATTGGGAGCATATTATAAAAGACAACATCGAACGCTTGCCAATTGGATTTGTAAAAAAAGGAGTTCCTGATGGTTTCGCATTTATCGAAAATGTCGAGACTCTGCCCAAGCCTCAACGACGTGCGTATTATGAGAAATTAGCACAAGCTATATACGATAATGAAGATTGGTTGCAATTCTTAACAACAAAATTCAAAAATGCACTTGAGATAGCACTCAGCCGAGTTGCATGGAATTACAAGACTGCAATACCCGTCTATTATGTAACAGACCATAAGCTGTCACTTCTTTTACCTCTTGCTCTTGAAAAAAAAGGGGTAATTGATGTCGCATTAGTATGTGAACATAAAGTAGATGAAGCCAGCGGAGTGAACAACTATGTTGGGCGAACAATATTCACATTACAAATGGCATACAATAACGCTCGTTTGATTACTCGTCCAGATAGTGATTGGCTGATGGCAGATATGTGCACGACTAAGTAAAGAATCACAAACAAAACCGAATTATCAAAACTGAGCTTTTTCATAGTAAGTAACACAACTGTTTTCTCAATCTACCTCCTGTATTTGACAGTGTAAACAATTACTTCGTAGTTTTTACAAAAGAATAAAATATTTGGAAAACCATGCTTAATAGTTAATTCTTGGGAAAGCTTAGGGATAAAAGATGATAATATGGAGAATGAGACGATAGTCTTATCACTTCATTTTTCACAATTTCATAAATTTCTTTGGAGGTATCACGGAAATTGTATATCTTTGCACTTGAAATAAGTATAACATTCTAAACCGTGTATCTCTATGGCAAAATTCATCAATCCATTCACGGACATCGGTTTCAAACGAATCTTCGGACAGGAGTTCTCCAAACCGTTATTGCTTAATTTCCTCAACAACCTGTTGGTTGGAGAGAAGGAGATTGTGGATATCACGTTTCTCGACAAGGAACAGCCTGCCATTTACGAGGAAGACCGTTCGTTGATCTATGATGTCTATTGCAAGACAACGGATGGTGACCATATTATCGTGGAGATGCAGAACAAGGAGCAACCCTTCTTCAAGAAACGAAGTATCTATTATGTTTCTGAGGCGATTTCCCGTCAGGGCGAGAGGGGAGCACAATGGAAGTATGCCATCAAGGCAGTTTATTTCGTCGCATTCCTCAGCTTCAAGTTGGATGATATTGGCATGAAGTTCCGTACGGATGCCTGTCTGATGGATATGGAGTCAAGGGATGTCTTCTCAACAGACATTAGGATGATATACTTGCAGTTGCCGTATTTCAACAAGACTGCGGATGAGTGTAACAATGATTTTGAACGTTGGATTTATGTATTGAAGAATATGGAAGCATTAAACAGAATGCCATTTGCAGCAAAAGATTCAGTCTTTGCTAAGATAGCAGAGATAGCAGATATAAGTGCCCTCTCAAAAGAGGAACGCATGAAATATGATGAGGGAATACGCAAATTCCGCGATACTATTTGCGTAATGGATTATAATCTGGAGAAGGGTAGAGCCGAAGGCAAGAAAGAAGGTAGGCAAGAAGGAAGAAAGGAAGGTATTTATGAGGTTGCCCGTAATCTTCTTGCAATGGGACTTCCTAAGACATCCATCATGCAAGCTACAGGATTAAGTAAGGATGAGATTGACAATCTCTAATAATTAGAGACGCAGACATAGCACTATCAAATGCGTAAAAAAAGAGTGTGAAATTCAAAATGAAATTCACACTCTTTTCTTTAATCTTTATACCTTACTCTATCCTAAAGCACTCCCTTTGAACTTGGAAGCTGATAGTGATAGATATCGCGCTTAACAGCCATCTTGATGCTACGGGCAAATGCCTTGAAGATTCCCTCAATCTTGTGGTGCTCATTGTCACCTTCAGCCTTGATGTTAAGGTTCATCTTAGCAGCATCGCTAACGCTCTTGAAGAAATGGAAGAACATCTCAGTAGGCATCTCGCCAATCTTCTCCCTATGGAACTCAGCATCCCATATCAGCCAAGGGCGACCTCCGAAATCAAGTGCCACCTGACAGAGACAGTCATCCATAGGAAGGGTATATCCGTAACGCTCTATGCCTCGCTTATCGCCAAGAGCCTTTAGCAGGCACTCGCCAAGTACGATACCTGTGTCCTCTATGCTATGATGCTCGTCAACGTGCAAGTCACCATTACAACGCACATACAGGTCTATCATACCATGCTTGCCTATCTGCTCAAGCATGTGGTCGAAGAAACCGAGACCTGTCTGGATATCACACTTACCTGTACCTTCAAGGTTCACGCGCACGGTAATATCCGTCTCGTGAGTGGTACGGGTAATCTCAGCAGTACGCTCTCCTGCAAACAATATCTCCGCAGCAGCCTCCCAAGAAGAGGAATCGCCGGCAGTAATCTTGAGGAACTTACAACCGAGGTTCTTAGCCAACTGGGCATCACTCTCACGATCACCTATAACGTATGAGTTTGCAAGGTCGTACTCTTCCTTGTTCTCTATATATTTCTTGAGCATACCAGTACCCGGCTTGCGGTCAGGATGGTTGTCCTCTGGGAAATGGCGGTCGATAAGCATATCGTCGAAATCTATGCCCTCGCCGTGAAGGGTTTTAAGGATGAAGTTATGAACAGGCCAAAAGGTATCCTCTGGGAAAGAGTCTGTGCCAAGTCCATCCTGATTGCTAACCATGACAAACTCGAAGTCCAGTTTCTTACGAATGAACGAAAGGTTTGTTATTGCTCCTTCAACAAACTCCAGTTTCTCGAAAGAGTCTATCTGCTCGTCGGCAGGTTCTTTTATGATCGTACCGTCACGATCTATGAAAAGAAGACGTTTCATGTTTTTTTGATTTTTTAGGGGGAGTTCAAGAAGTACAAGGAGTAATAAGGAGTACAAGACGAATGTATTATCGCTTAATATTTTTGACGCATTTACTATCGTCTTGTACTCCTTATTACTCCTTGTACTCCTTATTACTCCTAATTAGAATTACTTATTCTGCTCGTTATAAACCACAGAGCCATATTTATAGATCAGACTTGCAGGAATCACAAGACCCAGATATTCTACAACAGCGACAGCAAGAACGCCGATAAAGAACATTGAGACATATCCCGAAGTTGGAATAGAGACAACATCACCATATAGCAACTGAGACGCAACACAACTGCCATAAGCAAACTTGCAAATCTCAAATGAAACCATAGGAATCAGCGACAGCAATAATTGCAGGAAAAAAGACATCAGGAATATTCCGAGGAAAGACCAGAAGTTACGAAGGATAAGCCTACCAGTCTTCACCTTATATTTCTTTTCCTCACGCTTTACCATGTATCTTCCAAAATAGAACAAGCCTGCTATTGACAGAAAGATCTGAAATAAAACAGAACCATAAAATCCGAGTGTCGCAAGAATGGTTCCTGTTCCGATTTTCAGATGTAATAAGTCCATTGACATCTTCTCAGCAAAAGCATACAAAAAGACATCGGATATTGATATTATCAATAACAACACCCACATTGCCTTCATTACTGTCTTCGGATTAGCCAAGACGAATGTGAAACCTTGTTTCAAGCATGATACAAAGCCACGAGACTGATAAATTGACTCCATATTAGTTCATAATTCATAGTTCATAATTCATAGTCCTTGTAGTTCAGAGTTCATAATTCATAATTCATAATTCATAGTTCATAGTCAAGCGTGTGCGGCCCCAACTATGCACTATGAATTATGAACTATGAACTAAAAAGACTACTTTTTGCGTAGTTCTTCCAGCGAAGCCTTCAGAGCTGCTATCTTCTCGAGGGAATCCTGTTCCTTCTTACGCTCAAGAGCAACAACCTCCGGCTTGGCATTCTGAACGAAACGCTCGTTGCCGAGCTTCTTGCGAACACCAACGAGGAAGCCTTCAAGGTGCTTGAGCTGTGCCTCCTGCTTTTCAATCTCAGCAGCAACATCGATAAGATTACCGAGTGGAACGGCATACTCAGAAGTACCTACCATAAACGCACTTGCATCAGCACTCTTATCTGCAACAACCTCAATACCGTCAAGGTTAGCCATCTTGATAACAACGCTATCAAACTGAGCAAAGGCATTATTGCCAACAGCCTTCAAAGAAAGAACCTCCTTTGGAGCAATGTTCTTCTGATTGCGGACAGTACGAACACCTGCAACGATATTCTTCACAGTCTCAATGCCAGCAATGATAGCCTCATCCTCAGCAGTAACAGCATCAAACTTCACGGTGCTAACCATGATGCTCTCGCCTGGCTTGCGGTCGTAGATGTGCTGCCAAATCTCCTCTGTAATGAATGGCATGAATGGGTGGATAATACGCATCAGATAGTCGAAGAAACGAAGTGTTGCCTCGTATGTCTGCTTATCGATTGGCTTCTGATAGCCAGGCTTGATCATCTCAAGGTACCAGCCAGAGAACTCATCGGTGAAGAGCTTGAACGCAGTCATCAGAGCCTCGTTGAGACGATACTTAGAATAGAGGTCGTTGATCTCTGCGTATGCAGTTTTCATCTTAGCCTCAAACCACTTGATTGCAATCTTACTTGCCTCTGGCTGCTCAATATCAGCAGTCTCCCAGCCCTGAACAAGACGGAAGGCATTCCAAATCTTGTTACAGAAGCCCATACCCTGCTGACAGAGTGACTCGTCGAAGAGAATATCATTTCCGGCAGGAGCAGAGAGCATCATACCCATACGAACACCGTCAGCACCATATCTCTCAATAAGATCCAATGGATCAGGAGAGTTTCCGAGAGACTTACTCATCTTACGGCCGAGCTTATCACGAACGATACCTGTGAAATATACGTTTTTGAATGGAATCTGCTTCTGATACTCACAACCTGCCATAATCATACGTGCTACCCAGAAGAAAATGATATCCGGACCTGTTACGAGGTCGGATGTTGGGTAGTAATAGTTGATTTCCTCATTGCCTGGGTTGTTGATACCGTCAAACAGAGAGATAGGCCACAACCAAGAAGAGAACCATGTATCAAGAGCGTCCTCATCACGGGTGAGGTCGGCAGCTGTTACAGAAGGATCAATAGCCTGTGCCTTCTTCAGAGCCTCTTCCTCTGTGAGAGCAACAACGAAACGCTCCTCACCATCGGCAGTCTCAGGAAGGAAGTATGCAGGAATACGATGTCCCCACCAAAGCTGACGAGAGATACACCAATCCTGAATATTCTCAAGCCAGTTCTTATAGGTTGTGACATACTTGTTTGGATAGAACTTCAGCTCGCCAGAGAGTACTGGTGGAAGTGCGATATCAGCCATGTGCTGCATAGCAAGGAACCATTGCTTACAGAGGCGTGGCTCAACGGCTGTATCCTGATTACGCTCAGAATAGCCAACCTTATTGTCATAATCCTCAATATGATCCATGAGACCTGCAGCCTCAAGGTCGATTGCAATCTGCTTACGGACATCCATACGATCCTGACCAACATACATACCAGCAGCCTCAGAGATTGTGCCATCTGGGTTGAAGATGTCGATGATCTCAAGGTTATGAGTTTTACCGAGGTTGTAGTCGTTCACGTCATGTGCAGGAGTTACCTTCAGACAGCCAGTACCGAACTCGATATCTACGTATCTGTCCTCAATAACAGGAATAACACGGTTTACCAATGGAACGATAACCTTATGACCACGAAGCCAATGGTTCTTGGGATCCTTAGGGTTGATACACATAGCGGTATCACCCATGATTGTCTCAGGACGTGTGGTAGCAACTACTGCATAGTATCCCTTCTCATCCTTATGGAAAACCTCGCCTTCCTCACCTGTGAGAACAACAGGATTCTCCTCTGCATCAGCTACATAATATTTCAGGTGATAGAGTTTTGACTTCTCCTCACGATAGATAACCTCCTCGGTTGAAAGTACGGTCTGAGCCTTTGGATCCCAGTTCACCATACGAAGGCCACGATAGATATATCCCTTCTCGTAGAGGTCAACGAACACCTTGAGAACTGACTCAGAACGAGGCTCGTCCATAGTGAATGCTGTACGATCCCAGTCGCAAGAAGCACCAAGCTTACGGAGCTGCTTCAGGATGATGCCTCCGTGCTCTTCAGTCCAAGCCCAGGCATGTTTCAAAAACTCCTCACGGGTAAGGTCACGCTTCTTGATACCCTGCTGAGCGAGTTTGTTCACGACCTTTGCCTCTGTTGCGATTGAAGCATGGTCTGTACCAGGTACCCAGCACGCATTCTTGCCGTCAAGACGAGCCTTACGAATCAGAATATCCTGAATAGTATTGTTGAGCATGTGTCCCATGTGAAGCACACCAGTCACATTTGGTGGTGGGATTACGATTGTATATGGCTCACGACCATCTGGTTTGCTACTGAATAGTTTGTTGTCCAGCCAATACTGGTACCATCTTGCCTCCACTTCATTTGGGGCATACTTACTTGCTAATTCCATTTATTTTGAATGATATTTATTTGTTATCGTTTTTGTCTAAAGGCTAAGGTCTTTTACACTTTGACTTTTGCCTTTTGCCTTTCTTTCGGGCGCGTTCCTTATAATCGAGGTGCAAAGATACACATTTTTTCTCAAAAATTTGGGTATCTCACATTATTTTTCTACTTTTGCAATGAAAATATTAAAACAACGAACAAAAATTGCATACAAGAGAAGAAAAACTTGAGGCATTCGGCAGATTGATTGACGTTCTCGACAATCTGCGCGAGAAATGCCCTTGGGATCGTAAGCAGACTAACGAGAGTCTGCGCCCTCACACCATTGAGGAGGCATACGAGCTTTGCGATGCCATAATGCAGAACGAGCCAAAAGAGATACAAAAGGAGCTCGGTGATGTGCTTGAGCATGTCATCTTCTATTCTATTATCGGTAGGGAGAAGGGCGAGTTTGACATTGCCGATGTCTGCAACAAGGAGGCTGACAAACTCATCTTCCGTCATCCTCACATCTACGGTGAGGTAAAAGCAGAGACGAGCGATGATGTGAGTGCCGTTTGGGAACAGATCAAACAGAAGGAGAAAGACGGCAACAAGACTGTCCTTTCGGGCGTTCCAAGTTCCTTACCAAGCCTAATCAAAGCCTATCGTATTCAGGATAAAGCCACTAATGTGGGCTTCGACTGGGAGAAGAAAGAGGACGTATGGGCAAAGGTTCACGAAGAGCTCGGAGAACTGGAAGCAGAACTCCGCAAGGAAGACAAGGAGCGCTCCCTCGAAGAACTGGGCGATTTTCTGTTCTCTCTCGTCAATGCCGCACGATTGTATCATCTCAATCCTGATACGGCTCTCGAAAAGACAAATCAGAAATTCACCCGTCGTTTCAACTACATCGAGCAGAAATCAAAGGAACTCGGCAAGCCTATGACCGAGATGACCCTCGAAGAGATGGATGCTCTTTGGAATGAGGCGAAAGAAAGTGAAAAATAAAACTGAAAAAAAACAATGAAGAAATCAATAATATCCGTAGCCGTATTTGGCTGTATTGCATTCCTCGCAAGCTGTAACGGAGGCAAGACCGACAACGCAGGCTCTCAAAGAGATACACTCAAGAACGAAACTGCCGATTCTACCGTTTATGGCAAATGCGGTGAAGGCTCAATGATGAACACCCTCGAACTTGTAACAGATGAGGGCAAGACCTTTACATTCACTATTGATGAAGAGAAGGGAAGTGATGTTCAGGGCGGTATGATGTGCGGTGACAGAATGGCTGTTACATACTATAAAACTGCCGATGAGAGCATTGCTCAAAAGGTAATCAACCTTACCACTTTGCTTGGTCGCTGGACTTCTCTCGACAAGAACTTCACCATCAACGAAGACGGTAGTATTGATAGTAACGTACCAGCAGAGAGCAAACCTTTCACAGCCTGGACAATCTGCAATGCCCGCCTCATTCTCAACACCGACACGTTTGATATCCTCACCCTCGGTGCTGATACTCTCGAACTGGAAAATTCAAAGGGAATATTTGTTTATAAAAGAAGTAAATAAAGACCCACCCCCCAGCCCCTCCCATAAAGGGAGGGGAGTGATTACATTCTTCAAATCAAAGGGGATGTATCTTTAACTATCAACCATAAATCAATAAAATCCCACCAACAACAGCGAATAAAGTAACTACTCACCTCCCTTTATGGGAGGGGCAAGGGGGTGGGTCTTTCTATGCAACCATTCAAAGTTCATATCTTAGGATGCGGCTCTGCCTTGCCAACAGCCAGACATACCCCTTCTTCACAGATCGTGGAGATAAGGGGCAAACTATTTATGGTTGATTGTGGCGAGGGTACCCAACAACAGGTTAGGAAGTCACGTCTCAATTTCACGAAGATCTATGCCGTGTTCATTTCACATCTTCACGGCGATCATGTTCTTGGTTTGGTGGGAATGATAAGCACGTTCGGTCTTAACGGCCGTACTGCGCCACTCCACATCTATGCTCCAGGCGAGTATGAGGAACTTCTCAAACTTGAACTAAAGACCTTCTGCGGCGGACTCGATTTCGAGGTCGTCTTCCATGTTGTTGACACCACCAAGCAGCAGGTAATCTATGAAGACCGCTCTCTCACCGTGGAAACAATCCCATTGTGTCATAGGGTGCATTGCTGTGGATTCCTGTTCCGCGAACAGGCTGGTTCACGCCACATCCGCCGTGATATGATTGATTTCTACGGTATTCCGACTTCGCAGATCAATAACATCAAGGCAGGACTTGACTGGACTTCCCCAGAAGGTGAGATGATCAAGAATGAACTACTCACAACCGATCCTGATCCAGTTCGTTCTTACGCCTATTGTTCAGATACAAGATACTTCCCCGAACTGGCAAAAAAGATCAAGGACGTAACTTTGCTTTATCACGAATCCACTTACACAGAGGAATTTAAGGAGAAGGCTGTAAAATATCTTCACTCCACAGCTAAGGAGGCGGCAATGACGGCAAGAGATGCTAATGTCACCCAACTGATGCTAGGTCATTACAGCCAGAGATACAACACGGATGAGCCACTTCTGCAAGAAGCCAAACAAGTTTTCAAGAACACTATCCTTGCAAACGAAGGTCTTATTGTAGATGTGCGCTTACGTTAAAAAAGATTAATATCTAAAATTTTCACTCTGAAAGACCTGTTATTTTGTGAAAATTTACTAATTTTGCACCCACATAAAACTTAGTTAACTTTAAATACAAAAAAACAAAACTAACTATGGCAAAATTACCAGCTTTAAGCAAGCGCACTGCACCTAAGAGTGTAATGCCAGAGAGAATCATCCAGTTTGGTGAGGGAAACTTCCTCCGTGCATTCGTTGACTGGATTGTATGGAACATGAATGCCAAGACAAATTTCAATGGCTCTGTCGTTATCGTTCAGCCTATCGATCGCGGTATGGTTCAGTGGCTCAACGGTCAGGACTGCCTCTATCACGTTAATCTTCAGGGTCGTCTCAATGGCGAGGCTGTGAACCAGCTCGACCGTATCGACGTTGTTAGCCGTGGTATTGATCCATACGCACAGCACTGGGCTTATATGGCTCTCGCAGAGCAACCAGAGATTCGTTTCGTTATCTCTAACACTACTGAGGCTGGTATCGCTTTCGATCCTGCCTGCAAGCTCTCCGACGCTCCTGCTTCTTCATACCCAGGCAAGCTAACACAGCTTCTCTGGTACCGCTTCAACGCATTCAACGGCGATCCTACCAAGGGTCTCATCATCATGCCTTGTGAGCTTATCTTCCTCAATGGTCATCACCTCAAGGATTGCATCCGTAAGTACATCGAGCTTTGGAAGGAAGACTTTGGCGAGAAGGCAGCCGCTTTCTCTGAGTGGTTCGAGAAGTACAACTATGTTTGCGCTACCCTCGTTGACCGTATCGTACCAGGATTCCCACGCAATGAGATCGCTCAGATTCAGGAGAAGATTGGCTATCGCGACAACCTCGTTGTTCAGGCTGAGATCTTCCACCTCTGGGTTATCGAGAAGGCAGAGAACATGACTTGCGAGGAGCTGCGTAAGGAGTTCCCTGCTGATCAGGCTGGTCTCAACGTGCTTATCGCAGAATCAGAGGCTCCATACCACGAGCGTAAGGTAACATTGCTCAACGGTCCTCACACCGTTCTCTCTCCTGTTGCTTACCTTTCAGGTGTCAATATCGTTCGCGATGCCCTCCACCACGAGGTTATCGGTCCTTACATCAAGAAGGTACAGTATGACGAGCTTATGCAGACTCTCAACCTCCCAATGGACGAGCTTCAGAAGTTTGCTGCCGACGTTCTCGAGCGCTTCGACAACCCATACGTTGACCATCAGGTTACGAGCATCATGCTCAACTCATTCCCTAAGTTCCAGGCACGCGACCTTCCAGGAGTCAAGGTTTACCTCGAGCGCAAGGGCGAGCTTCCAAAGGGTCTCGTACTCGGTCTTGCAGCCATCATCACCTACTACAAGGGCGGTACACGCGCCGATGGTGCACCTATCCAACCTAACGACGATCAGAAGATCATGGATCTCCTCACACAGCTCTGGGCTACTGGCGATACTCGCAAGGTGGCAGAGGGTGTTCTTGCAGCCGACTGGATCTGGGGCGAGCACGGAAACCTCAACACAATCCCTGGTCTCACAGATATGGTTGAAGGCTTCCTGAACGATATCCAGAGCAAGGGTATGCTTGAGACTGTTAAGTCAATTCTCTAAAAACAAAGCCTAACCAAGCCTTCCCAAGGGGAAGGATGTATTTACATTCTTTCGCTTATGGGAGGGCTTGGTTATCAAAAAATACAAATATCAAACGCAAAGACGCAAAGACGCAAAGTTTTTAACCGCGTCTCTGCGTCTTTAATTTATAATTACTATAAAACATCCCTCCCTTGGGGAGGGTTAGGGCGGGTCTTATGGATTTAACTTCTCTTGCCAACAAATACGAGCGTGCGGATTTCATTAACGGAGACCCGTCATGGTTCATGCATCAAGTTGAAGGCAACTCCAACAAGGAGATACTGGCATTTATCGCCTCCTCTCTAAGCTATGGCAGCAGAAAGCAGTTTCTGCCTAAGATTGAAAGTTTCATGACTAATGGAGACTATGCCAAATGGCTGAAAAACAAGGATTACGAGAAGATTGTACCACACACCGACGAATGTTTCTACCGTCTCTACACAAAGGCAATGATGAATGATTTCCTCAATGCCCTTGCACAAATGATTGAACAATACGGCTCTATGCGAGGTTTTATCATGAGCATAAAGAAAACAGACAAAAAAATATCTGCCCTCGATGCCGTAAAAGCCTTGACATCATGGTTTGCCACTCACGGAAGCACAGGCGTTATTCCAAAGGATGCCACCTCTTCATGCAAGCGCGTTTGTATGTTCCTTCGTTGGATGGTGCGCGACAATTCCCCTGTTGATCTCGGACTTTGGAGCGCCCTCATTGACAAGAGCACTCTCATCATTCCTATGGACACTCACGTCCTTCAGGAAGCCACTAAATTAGGACTTATATCAAGCAAGTGCACAAGCATGAGTGCCGCCTTGAAACTCTCCCAAAAGCTTCGCGAAATATGGCCTGACGACCCAATAAAAGGAGATTTTGCCCTCTTCGGACTTGGGGTGGATAAGTAAAGCCAAAGCTGGCGCATACACAGAATCATCCCCATGATTCCAGAGAACCCTTAATTCATGATTTATACAGCATTTAATATTTCTTCGAGTTTATGATACACATTTTCCAAATTAGGCTCACGTCTGGAATGTAGCAATTCTATATGTTCCATAATTTTCTGTTGTATCAGATCGTATTTTTCTGGAGACACTAACTTTGCCGCTTTCAGATATAGGTACCAATGAATATAACCATCGTCAAGTTTAAAATGCTCATCTGCAATAATAGGCTCCACGTCGTTCTTGTAATAATCATTAAGTGTCTTGTACTTATCAAAAAAATAAGTACCAATCTCAACAATATCCCTACGCATATCTTCAAGACGCTTTTCAAACTCACAACCATTAAATGGAAATGTATAATAGTGCTCCCTTTCTGGGAGATACATATCATGAGTTATCCCTACCGTATAGTGCGAACGAAGGTCTCTCAACTCTTGTTGCGTTGTAGCACGAAAAGGTTCGAACCATCGATGAAGAACATCAAACCGTTTCAGGAAGGATACACGAATTCCAAGAGCATCTTCATACTTATCATCCCACCATCTGGGATAACCAAATAATTCTATCACTTCCCAATCTTTCCCATCTTTTTTCTTAAATCCAATAGAAGTAGGTTTAAAACCGCTAAAATAGCTGTCTTCTGATAACAACCTAATTATTTCCTTTTTGTTTACAATTTTTGTCATAATAAATGATTTTATGCGCGAATCACCCAGAATCAGGAATCACAGAAGGGATTGCTTGGCTCATTTTCATAAGCTGTCGTAGCTTCTTACGATACCTTTTTGTAACGCTATGCAAAAGTAATGATATTTTTTCTTACTGCAAAATTATCCGTATAAAAAAATGATTACGAGCCTCCCACTGGTATTCTGAGAATAGAGGAAGATTCTTCGTGAAATCTAGCCAGACGACCCAACCAAAGGTGATTTCGCCCTCTTCGGACTTGGCGTTGACAATAACAGTAACAGGTAACGGGTAACAATAAGAAAAATAGTGTAAACCTATGCCTATATTTATTATTTATATATATAATAAGGTATATAAACTCCTTAGAAGATTTCAGTAAAATTTGGCCATGCACTAAAATCCTTATTGTTACCTGTTACTTGTTACCGGTCGGGATTTTCTTGCTTGTTGAACGAGACTCATATCTTGGCCGTAGCCATCTAAAGTAAAGATAATAAGGCTGTTAACATACAATTATAGGGCAGAGCATAGGTGACAGACAGTCTCAATAGCATAACAATAAGCATTAATTTCTGGCTGATTCGCCCTACTCTGTATGCTTGAAAAACGATGTAAAACGCGAAAATCATTCCAAAAACATTTCTCCAAAGTTAATACAGGCTTCAATGAGATTCTGTGAGAACTTTTAACACCTTCCGATGCAGTTGCGTTGTAAGTCCGTTCTAGGTCCGTTGTAAGTCCGTTCCAGGTCCGTTCCAGGTCCGTTCATCCTATAGTCCTAGGAGCGGACTCAGAGCGAAGGCACAGCGAAGGCATAGCGAAGGCTTAGCAAAGGCATTACCCTTGCAGTAACAGGTAACAGGTAACAATAAGGATTTTAGTGCAAGTGCATCTCATTTCAGGCATAGTACCCCCGTCTGGATATACTCTGTTGGGTGGGGCTATGAATAATTCAGGTTAACCTTCTGAAAATGTAAGAGAAATAATCACGTGGAAATTTAGATTTATCATCCGAAAATCAAAAGGTCAACAGAGAAGGCAATAAAAAAGTGAGGCATTCTTGCGAATGCCTCACTTATGTTTTTTGCTGTGAGCTAAAGATTACTCTGCAGCAGCCTCTTCAGCTGGTGCCTCCTCAGCAGGAGCAGCCTCTGCCTCAGCCTTTGCAGCCTCAGCAGCAGCCTTCTTGTCAGCTACCTTCTTAGCGATAGCCTCGTTAACCTTCTTCTCAGCCTCGAGAGCAGCAGCTGCTGCCTTCTTCTTAGCGTCAGCGAGATTAGCCTTTACAGCCTCAATGCCCTTAGCCTTGTCAGCCTTCCAAGCATCGAACTTCTTCTGAGCCTCTTCCTCTGAGAATGCGCCCTTCTTAACGCCACCCTTAAGGTGCTTCATAAGATAAACGCCTTCCTTTGAAAGGATGTTACGTACGGTGTCAGTTGGCTGAGCACCGCACTCTACCCAGTAAAGTGCCTTCTCAAAATTCAAATCTACTGTGGCAGGATTGGTGTTTGGGTTGTAAGTACCAATCTTCTCAGTAAATTTACCATCACGTGGAGCTCTTGCGTCAGCGATAACGATGCTGTAAAAAGCGTAGCTCTTACGACCACCGCGCTGCAGTCTGATTTTTGTTGCCATTTTTTCGTAAAGGCGGGTGCAAAGTTACTAATTTTCTGCGAGATACAGACATCCTTGACGAGCAAAATTTAAAAAAGTTAACAATCATTAACTAAAATCAAAAAGAAGATGCTTCAAGACAAATGTGCATTTGGAGCTTATGCTCCTTTTTTTCTCGGAACAAAAATTATTCACGATGGCCAGAAAATTTAACCCAGAAAATTTATTTTTCAACGAAGAGACGCAAAGACGCTGAGATTTTTTTTGAACACGGAAGGCACGAAATAAACGGAAATTGCACCTTGGGGTGCTTGAAATTAATGCGGAATTAATGTGTTATTAATGCGATATTATATGTTTTCACTTCGTGAGCCAACATTAATTATCATAAATACCACATTAACATCACATTAATTCTTGTTTTTCTGCGTCATGAAAAAAAACGTTTAATTCGTTAAATTCGTTGTTTAACTATTCGAAAAACAACAAATGCACGTTATCATAACTTAAACTACATTAATTGGCTGACAGATTTCAACGATAGTTCGGAAATAATTTCTAATTTTGCGTCAATTTAGATAATAAAAACATATCAAAAACATGAAACATTATTTATTCAGAATAGCACTATTATGCTTGTTACAGACGGTTGCACTCACACATCTCCACGCTCAATTCTGTATTGTGGATGCAGAAGACGGGAAGCCATTAGCTGGAGTGTACATTTATGACGAGAACACTAACTGCATAGCAGTAAGCGACAAGGACGGCAAGGTCGGAAAATTGTCAGGCAAGGTTACGACAAGTCTGATTGGCTACGAGGCTGTTACGGTTGATGCCTCAACCTTCACAGGCAAGATAAAAATAAAATCGAAATGGAACGCTCTGCCTGAATTGGTGGTAAAAAAGAAGGATTACACCAAGTTGTCAGGTGTATTCCGTGATATTTTCTGCAATAATGGTTCAACGGTAATTTACCGTGAGGGAATTGTGGATTACTACTTTAGCAAGAAAAAAGACAAGTTCATACGTCGAGTACGTGCTTGCCGCCAATGGGAAATGGGCGACATCCGTAAACTCTCCACCAAGGAGCTTGCCGCAAAAGGGATTTCGCTTTGGGGATCCGGTTCAACAGACCTTTCAAGGCGGAGAAAAATTGAATCAACAAAGCAAACAGAAGAAAAAGGCGATACTGCCATCTACAATGCGACATACAAGGGCAAAGAGCAGAATGGTGCTGTTATGAGGATAAAGATGCCAAAGTTGGGATTAATGCGCAACATTATTGACAACTCAAAATTCAATAAGGACACAATAAAATACGGGAAAAGTACCTACATCACCAAGCAGTATATTAGCGACTCGACAATGCGCGATGAATCAAGTGGCACATTAAGCGTTTCATCATTAATTGCCATCCACACAAACTTCGTTGGATATGTTCAGTATGACGACAAGTCACAACCGATACATGTCAACGCAATAAAGGATTTTGCAGTTACTGGTATAGAATACCTTACCGACAAAGAGGCAAAGGCAGAAATGAAAGAAAAGAAAATCGAGCGTGATTTCAAGATGCCAGATGTCTTGCCAGAAATAAATTACAACAGAGAAAAGGAAATAAAGAATCTTACAGAATGCAATTTCTGGGAATAACAAACAACTCTTCACAATCAGCCTTCGAAAAAAGGGAAACAGATGTATCTGATTTATCTCTAGCGCAGAATTATTTGGGCGATTAATTTCAGATAAATCAGATACATCCGTTTCCCTTTTATTCCTGTTTTTTGGAACCACAGATCTCACAGATTGGAGTGAGTTGCTTGGGAAGTAGAAGGGATCAGCCCTTTACTGATCAGGAAATTGTCAAGTTTTTCAACACCCTTCGCCGTACAGATACCGCGCAACAGGGTACATACGAAACTGACAAACACTTCGCGCATATCATACTGGGTGTACTCTTCCTGAGTACGGAAATTGAAAGAGAACTGACGACCTACCCTACAGATAAACTCATAATTTACCTCTGGACGGAAATACCCTTCCTCTACGCCACGAGCAAAGACTTCCATCGTTCTCTCAAGATTGGATTTCTCTATATCACGGAACTTCCCCGTAAAGTCAGGATAGAATTTCAAGTCCTTGAAGAACAGAGGATTAGTCTTGGAATAGTTCTCAGTCTGTATTCTGAAATGCTCAATGATAAGATCCATCACGTCATCGTTCTGTTCCTTGAACTTCTCCATCATAACGCGATGTTCTTCCATTGCAAGCCTGAGCGTATCAATGAGCAACGCCTCCTTGTTCTGGTAGGTCTCGTAGAGTGTGCGCTTGCTCATCTTCAGCGAAGACGCAAGATCGTCCATCTTCACAGCACGAATACCATGAAGACGGAAAGCTTCACGAGCCAAAGGCAATATTGTAGCTTTCAGTTGTTGACGACGATCTAATATCTCCATTTCGAATGCTTTGAATGAAAAATGAAAAATTATAAAATGAAAAAAATACAGATTAGTTTTTTCCGCGAAAAATGTAACTTGTATTTTTCATTTTTCACTTTTCATTTTCCAATTTACTTTTAGAATGGCAGGTCATCAGTAGCCTCACCTGCGGCAGCCTCCTGCTGTGGAGGAAATGGTGCAGCTGGATTTGCATCAGCGGCAGGAGCAGCAACATTCTGCATCATTGGAGCAGCCGCCTGTGGAGCAGGAGCAGCGTTTGGATCAACCTGACGAACATCGAAAGCACGAATGTCAGTAAACCAACGACCATTCCACTCATGAGCATCAACGTCGAAAGCAACGAGTACAGTCTGACCTATCTGAATATTGAAACGCTGAAGACGGTCGGCACCGAAAACAGTGAACACCAGATGACGTGGGTACTGTCCCTCCTGATACTCAATTACGAACTCCTGTGACTTCCACTCGCCACGGGCGCTAACGCCACTACGCTCAGGAAGAGCTGCTATTACTTTACCTTGTTTTTGTGATATTTTGATTTTATATGCTGTTTTCGTCGGCGAAATTACTAAAATATTTTTAATTTCAATAATTTTATTGGGAATATTTTTCCAAATAACACAAAAGTTTTGTATCTTTGTAGGCAATTTAACATATGTTGCATAACAAGAAAACAAAAATAAATCATACAAGACTATGAGATTTTCAATTTCAAGCACAGCTCTAAGCAGCAAACTAAACATTCTGAGCAAAGTTATCAGTCCGAAGAATAGCATCAGCATTCTCGAGTGTTTCCTCTTTGAGGTGCAGGACGGAAAACTCATTCTTACTGCCTCAGACAATGCTAATATGATGAAATGCACCGTTGACCTAAACGAATACGACATCAACGGATCATTCTGCGTACCTAACAAGATTATGCTCGTTTCTATCAAAGAACTTGCAGACCAGCCTCTCGTCTTTGACGTGAATATGGACGACTATAGCATCCAGATGAGTTACCTCAACGGATCATATAAGATTTTCGGTCAGAATGCCGACGAATACCCACGCCTCAAGGGACTTGAGGGCGAGGCTACTTCAATAACAGTACCTTCCGAGGTTCTTGCCAACAACATCAACCGCACAATCTTTGCAACAGCACAGGATGAGTTGAGAATGGTGATGAACGGTCTGTACTTCGACCTTAAGGAGGACTATATGGCTATCGTTGCATCCGACGGTCACAAGCTCGTAAGAAACCGCATCTACAGTTGCAAGACTGAGATTCCTGCATCCTTCATCCTTCCAAAGAAGCCTGCAAACCTTCTCCGCACAGTACTTGGTTCTGACGGTTCAGACGTTACCATCAGCTTCAACCAGACCAACGCAGAGATCCACTTCTCTGACGGATTGCTTTCTTGCCGACTCATCGAAGGCAGATACCCTAACTACAATAGCGTTATCCCACAGGACAATCCTAACACCCTGACACTCGACCGCAAGGCCCTCATCAGCGCAATGCGAAGAGTAATGCCATTCGCAAGCGAGAGCACACAGCTTATAAAGCTTCGTCTGGAATACAACACCCTTGAGATCAATGCAGAGGATCACGACTTCGCTACAAGTGCACGCGAGACAATAGCATGTGAGTATGGCGGTATGCCTATGAGCATCGGTTTCAAGGGCGGAGCACTCTACGAGATCTGCAACAACATAGCTTCTGACGACATCGTGATAGAGCTTGCCGATCCAGGCAGGGCTGGTCTTATCAGTCCGGCAGAGCAGCCAGAGGGTGAGGATATTCTTATGTTGATCATGCCAATGCTTATTAACGAATAATCAGGAATGAAACTGAACTTGACAAAGCCTCTCATCATCTTTGATCTTGAGACAACAGGACTGGACATCAGCAAGGATCGCATCATCCAGATTTCATACATCAAGGCTATGCCCGATGGCACAGAGAAACGTGCGAACTACATGGTAAACCCAGAATGCAAGCTACCTGCCATCATCACCGAACTGACAAGCATCACCAACGAGATGCTTGCCGACAAGCCTACTTTTAAGGAACTTGCCGGTACGCTCGTCAAGGATTTTGAGGGTTGCGACTTCGCAGGCTTCAACTCCAACAGATTCGACGTGCCTATGCTTGCAGAAGAATTGCTTCGCGCAGGTCAGTCGTTCGATTTCTCTAAGTGCCGACTCATCGACGCACAGGCTATCTTCCATAAAATGGAGCGCCGTAATCTTGCAGCCGCCTATAAGTTCTACTGCGGAAGAAAGATGGAAGATGACTTCCAGGCTCACCTCGCAGATCAGGACACAGAGGCTACATGGCGAGTGCTTCAGGCACAGCTCGACATGTATGCTCCCGACAAGCAGGAAGAGGAAGAGCGCCGATTGGAGAACGATATGGACGTGCTCAACGAGTTCTCACGCCAGAATGACAACGTGGATTTCGCTGGTAGATTGGTGTGGGGCGACTTGAAAGGTCCTGACGGCAAGCCTCTCGTTGACAAAAACGGTAAGCCACGCAAGCAAGAGGTGTTCAACTTCGGCAAATACAAAGGCATGGCCGTTGCCGATGTCCTTCGTCGTGATCCAGGCTATTACTCTTGGATGATAAACGGCGACTTCCCGCTTGAGACCAAGCAATGGATGACAAGGATAAAGATGCGCGAGATCTATACTGTAAAGAATTGACGAAGTAAAATACAAAAACAATAAAAACAGGAAAAATAAATCACGCAAGATATAAGCTAATGCACAGAATAATTTTTATAATCAAGAATTAGAGAATTTGAGATTTTTGAATTAATGCGAAAGAGAGAAGGTTTGCTACATACGTAGCATTGGGAATAGCCGTGATTGGCAGTAGCGTGAGCTACACTTCTCTAATTCTATTAAATTCAAAAAGAAAAAAACTCTAATTCTTTAATTCTTGATTATAAAAATAAATTTGATCACATACTTAGAACAACGAATTTAACGAATTTATCGAATTTCGTTTTAATTCGTTTAATTCGTTGTTGAGATTGCACATCGAGCGTGTTTTTATGGTTTTTGTTATACCCACAAGTGAAGGTTGAATAAAGAATTAAAAGTGCGTTTCAATACACATCATAATACAATCACTATCCGTACCATCGCAGTCATTGCGATGGTATGGTTGTGTAATGCCTTTTCGTGTGCTCAGGAGTTCAAGGCTAAGTTCACCATAAACCATAGTGCCGTTCAGATAGCCGATCAAGGCATCTTCGACAAGCTGAAGGAAACGTTGGAGGAGTTCTTCAACAACCGCCAATGGACCAACCTCCAGTTCAAGGAGAACGAGCGCATCACGGCGAACTTCAACCTCAAGATACAGAAATTCTCACAAGAGACCAACACGTGGGGATGCGTTGCTACCATTCAGGCCATCCGCCCTGTGTATAACAGCAGCTACACCACTACAATCTATAACAATACTGACCAGAACTTCGATTTCCAGTTCTCGCAGTTTGACCAGATTGAGTTCAATGAAGAGACCATCGACAATCAGTTGACCGCTCTCCTCGCCTACTAT
Source organism: uncultured Bacteroidales bacterium (assembly GCA_902778265.1). Lineage (GTDB taxonomy): Bacteria > Bacteroidota > Bacteroidia > Bacteroidales > Bacteroidaceae > Prevotella. The sequence continues at coordinate 21,638 of CACYXI010000033.1, forward strand.
GCCTATCTCCTTATCGGACTTGACCTCGACACATTCTCACCTAACGGTGGCGAGGAGGTTCTGCAACGCTGTATGAACCTCACCAATAACGCGCAGAATCTCGACTACCCAGGTTGGAAAGCTTTCGACAACAGCAGGAACCGATTCGCCATAATCAACGACTACCTTGACGGCGCTATGGCTCCTTTCCGCCAGTTGCAGTACAACTACTACCGCAAAGGACTTGACGAGATGGCAAACAACGTAGAACGTGGTCGCACCGAGATAACGACCGCCATAGAGGAAAACCTGAAGAAAGCGCACGAAGACCGTCCGCTCTCCATGCTTCCACAGATATGGACCGACTATAAGAAAGAAGAGATAGCCAACATCTACAAAGGCAAGGGTACACAGAAAGAGAAAGAATCGGTCTATGACATTCTCTTCAGTATCAATGCCTCACAAAACAATACGTGGGAGAAGATAAAACAATAGTTCAATGCTTAAAGAATTACATATCAGGAATTTCGCTCTTATCGACCGACTCGACATCGACTTCGAGTCAGGTTTCTCCGTCATCACAGGTGAGACGGGTGCAGGTAAGAGTATAGTGCTTGGTGCCATCGGACTGCTCATGGGACAGCGTGCCGATACAAAGGCAATAAAGACTGGCGAACAGAAATGTAGCATTGAGGCTCATTTCAATCTCTCTGCCTACGATATGCAGGAATGGTTTGATGGGAATGAGATTGACTTCGATGCCGACGACTGCATCATCCGTCGCGAACTGACCGCATCGGGTAAGAGTCGCGGATTCATCAACGACACACCTGCCACAGTTCATCAGATGAAGGAACTGGGCGAGATGCTTATGGACGTTCATTCACAGCATCAGAACCTCCTGTTACAAAAGGAAGATTTCCAACTTAATACCGTTGACATCATCGCCAACAACACCAAGGAACGCGATGAATACGTCAAGGCATTCCGTGAACTCCATGCAGCAGAAAAGACTCTTGCCGAACTCAAGGCCAGCATTTCATCCAATCAGAAGAACGAGGAGTTCATGCGCTTCCAGTTAGACGAACTGACTGCCGCCAACCTCGTAGATGGCGAACAGGAAGAACTGGAACAGGAACAGGAGAGCGCATCGCACACAGAAGACATCAAGTCTGCCCTTTATGAAGCCGATACCCTTCTTAATGGCGACAACAACGACATCATCAGCAACTTGAAGCAGGTATGTAGCAGTATCGACAGCATCACGAGCGTGTTCCCACAGGTTAACGAGCTGTCCGAAAGACTGGAGAGCGCCTACATCGAGATCAAGGATATTGCCTCTGACATCAGCAACTCCCTTGATGATGTGGAGTTCGATCCTGCAAGACTTGAATACATCAATAGCCGTCTCGACACTTTCTATTCTCTCGAAAAGAAATATCAAAAGGATTCTATCGCAGAGCTGATAGAAGAGCGTGACCGTCTGCAACAGGCTATTGACGCAATAGATAATTCAGATGAGGAACTGAAAGAGCAGACCGCCAAGGTGGCTGCTCTCCAGAAGAAAGCCCAGCAGCTTGCCGATGTTCTTACCAAGACACGCACCAAGGCTGCAAAGACCGTAGAAGAGGAGATCCACAAGCGACTCACGGCACTCGGTATGCCTAACGTACAGTTTGCCGTAGAGCTTACCACGAACAAAGCCAACGACTCAACGCATCTGACCAAAGACGGTCAGGATAAGATCGCGTTCATGTTCTCGGCCAACAAGGGTATGGCTTTACGCCCAGTCTCTCAGGTGGCATCTGGCGGTGAGATCGCCCGTGTCATGCTCTCTCTGAAGGCTATGATTAGCGGTGCCGTGAAGCTCCCAACCATCATCTTCGATGAGATTGACACAGGCGTGAGCGGTAAGATTGCCGAGAAGATGGCTGATATTATGAAGGAGATGGGCGAAGCCAACCGTCAGGTTATCAGCATCACGCATCTTCCACAGATAGCATCCAAGGGTTCTTTCCACTATAAGGTGGAGAAACACGACACGGGCAACGGCACAACCTCCCTTATGCGCCGTCTCAGCGAAGAAGAGCGTATTCACGAAATCGCCCAGATGCTGAGTGGTGAGAACATCACGGATGCCGCACTCACCAATGCCCGCGAACTATTAAAGAAATAAATGAAAAATGAAAAGTGAAAAATTATAAAATAGCGTCAGTTCGGCGAATTCAAGACTGAGAGGGCTGAAAGCCCGATACCTAACAGGGCAGTCCGTAAGGGCTGTTATTAGGTAGATGCATGATTAATGGAGCGCTGTAAGTGCGACACCTAATAAATATAATAGATGTCGGTCCTACAGACCTCATCCCTCTAATATCGGCAAATATAACAGCCCTTACGGACTGCCCTGTTAGGTAGCGCTCCTTCAGAGCTCATTCAACCACATGATAATCATTAATCAACTGAAGAAATTCGTCGAACTCACGTTAAAATACAGATTAGTCTCTAACACGCGAAAAAAGGTAACTTGTATTTTTCATTTTTAATTTTTCATTTTTCACTTAAAAATCTCTATAATGAAGAAAATATCTAAAATACTATCTAAAAAATTCCCCCTTGGGGGGATAGGGGGCTTTCTCTTACTCCTTGCTCTCTTCCCTCTCCCTTCTATGGCACAGTCTTCAGCCGTAAAGAAAGCAGCAAAGAGCATGTTCAAGCTCACCACATTCGATGCTAACGGTAATCTGCTCCACACAGGCTATGGTGCATTCGTTGATGCCGACGGCACCTGCCTAGCCAACTGGGAGGCATTTATTGGAGCCTCCAAAGCCAACATTATTGATGCACAGGGAAGAAAGTACGATGTGGACTGTCTGATAGGTGCCAACGAGATCTATAACGTGTCAAAGTTCAAGGTCGTGGTTCCTGCCGAAAAGAAAATGGCTATCACTCCTATCACCATAGCACAGACAAAGATTGATGCCGGCGGTGAGAGTTGGCTTATTGAATACGACATCAAGGCTCCTGCAATCAAGAAATATCAGCCTACAAAGGTGGAGTCTTTCCAGAACGATCTGCCATACTACATCTACGAGCAGACAGCAGCCGACGAACTGGCTGGCTCTCCTTTCCTTAACAGCAACGGCGAACTGCTCGGACTCATGCAGCCTGCCAAGAAGCGCACGGACATCTATTGCCCAAGTGCTCAATACGCTATGTCAATGACCGTAAGCGGTTTCACAGCCAAGCAGGCTACTATGCGCCTCACACAGATGCGTGTTGCACTTCCCGACGACTACGACCAAGCCGTTGTTGCCCTCTTCATGAATCAGGGTAATGAAACCAACGATAACATCATTGGTATGGCCGACGAGTTTATCGGCAAGTTCCCTACCGCCTCTGAGGGCTATAACACAAAGGCTATCCACCTCTCAAACAAGAATCAGTTTGCCGATGCAGCCAAGGTGATGGAAGAAGCCATTGAGAAATGCGAGAAGAAGGACGAGGCTCATTTCGACTACTCAAAGCTCATCTTTAACAAGATTCTTTACAGCAACGACAGCACCTATACCGACTGGACTCTCGACAAGGCTGTTTCCGAGGCCGATGCCGCTATGGCAGTAAATCCACTTCCAGTATATAACCTCCACAAGGGTAAGATTCTCTACACCGACAAGAAATACGATGATGCCTACAACATCTTCATCGATGTATCAAAGACAAATATGCGTAGCGCCGAGTGTTTCTACAACGCTTCCCTTTGTCTTCAGGCAAACAACGCTCCACAGGAGAAGATTCTCGAAATGCTCGATAGCGCGGTGGCTTGTTTCTCTCAGCCTTACAAGCAGGATGCCGCTCCTTATCTCATGATCCGAGGCAAATTCCATGATGATCACGGAATGTACCGCAAGGCAGCCATCGACTATGATGCCTACGAAAAGATTATGGGACAGCTCCTCAACAGCAATTTCTTCTACCTCAAGGAGCAGGCAGAACTTAAGGCAAAGCTCTACCAGCCAGCCCTCATAGATATTGACAAAGCCATTTCCCTTTCTCCTAACGAGCAGCTCTACTATGCCGAAAAGGCTATGCTTCAGGTTAGGGTGAACCAGATTGATGAGGGTAAGGCAACCGCCCAGCTCTGCATGACTCGCTTCCCTGACTATGGCGAAGGTCATGCCGTCTATGGTCTCGCCCAGATTCTCCAGGGCAAGAAGAAAGAAGGTCTCACCAATCTTCAGAAAGCCAAGGAACTCGGATCAGAAATGGCTGGCACGCTTATTGAGAAATACTCGAAGTAAATTATAGAAGTATTAAGGAGTACAAGAAGTACAAGGAGTAACGCTCCTATCGTCGCTTAAGGAGTACAAGACGATAGTCTTTATCGCTTGAAATATTAAACGTTTTTACTATCGTCTTGTACTCCTTATTACTCCTTGTACTCCTTGAACTCCAACAAATAAAACATAACTCATGGAAATCAAGAAGTCTGAATTTAAGATCAGCTCGGCAAAGATATCCCAATGCCCGAAAGACGACCTCATGGAGTTTGCCTTCATAGGCAGAAGTAACGTTGGTAAGTCAAGCCTTATCAACATGCTTTGCAATCACAAGAACCTTGCAAAGACATCAGCCACACCGGGCAAGACTCTCCTCATCAACCACTTCCTAATCGAGTCAAAGCCAACACCCAACACCCAACACCCAACACCCACTAACACCCAACACCCAACACCCAACACCCACCAATGGTACCTCATCGACCTTCCTGGCTATGGTTTTGCTAAGCGCTCAAAGAAAGTGCAGGACGACATCGAGAACATGATTTCCACCTACATCCTCAAGCGCGAGCAATTGGTCAACGTGTTCCTTCTCATCGACATCCGTCACGACCCACAGAAGATAGACCGCGAGTTCATGGACTGGCTTGGCGAGAATGGCATCCCTTTCTCCATCGTCTTCACCAAGGCCGACAAACTCGGTCCTGTAAAAGCGCGTCAGAATGCGGAGAAGTACCTCAAAACCCTCCTCGATGTCTGGGAAGAACTCCCACCTTATTTTATTACATCTTCAGAGAAGAGACAAGGTAGGGATGAGATTCTAAATTATATTGAGCAAATCCTAAACCAGACCCACCCCCAGCCCCTCCCATAAAGGGAGGGGAGTAGATACATTCTTCTAATCAAAAGGGGATATGGTCTATTCCATAAGTAAATAGTCAAAAATTTTATAATCAAGAATTAGAGAATTTGAGAATTTTCTTTTTGAATTTAAAAGAATTTGAGAAAGGTCGCTTACGCTCCCGTTAATCACGGCAACTACCGATGCTACGCAAGTAGCAAAAATTCTCTCTTTCGCATTAATTCAAAAATCTCTAATTCTTGATAAAAAAAGTAACATTAGCATTCTCCGTTAACCACCTCTGCGGGATAAAAAGTAACTACTCCCCTCCCTTTATGGGAGGGGTAAGGGGGTGGGTCTTCTATATGCAACCACTACTCGACGTACAAAATATCAGCAAGCGATTCGGAGAGAGGATTCTCTTCGACAACATATCCTTCTCCATCGGCGAGGGACAACGTATCGGACTCATAGCACAGAACGGAACAGGTAAGACTACCCTACTCTCCATGCTCTGTGGCGAGGAGAGCTGTGACTCTGGCGACATCATCTTCCGAAACGGCATCCGCGTGGGCTATCTCCGTCAGGAACCTAAGTTCCCTGAAGGCTCTACCGTCATGGAAGCCTGTTTCTCGGGCGTTGATCAGGATGACGATGCACAGCTAAAGGCAAAGCAAATCCTCACACAGCTACGCATCCGCGATTTCGATCAGCCTATGTCACAACTCAGCGGCGGTCAGCAGAAGCGTGTAGCCCTGGCACAGGCGCTTATCTCTAATCCCGACCTCCTCATCCTCGATGAGCCTACCAACCACCTCGACCTCGAAATGGTGGTATGGCTCGAAGGATTCCTCACACGTGGCAACCGCACCCTACTCATGGTGACACACGACCGCTATTTCCTCGATAACGTGTGCTCCGTAATCCTCGAACTCGACGACCGCACCATCTACTCCTATCGCGGTTCCTACTCCTACTATCTCGAAAAGCGACAGGAGCGAATAGATGCCATGCGTGCCAATATCGAACATGCCAACAACCTATACCGTCGCGAACTGGAATGGATGCGCCGTCAGCCACAGGCACGTGGTCACAAGGCACGCTATCGCGAAGAAGCTTTCTATGAGCTTGAGCGTGTTGCCAAGCAGAGAATTGAGGAAAGGCAGATACGTCTCAAGGCATCTACCGTCTATATCGGCTCTAAGATCTTTGAATGTCAGTACGTATCAAAAGCATTCCCTGCACGCGAAGGTGATCCTACATCCGAGGGTAAGACGATCCTCGATAACTTCTACTATAACTTTGCCCGATTCGAGAAAATGGGCATAGTGGGCAACAACGGAACAGGCAAATCCACGTTCCTAAAGCTACTTCTCGGCATAGAGCCTGTCGATTCTGGCAAATTTGATATCGGCGAGACCGTCCGTTTCGGCTATTTCTCACAAGAAGGTCTCCAGTTCGACGAGTCGCAAAAGGTTATTGATATCATTCGCGACATAGCCGACTACATAGACCTCGGACAAGGCCGTCACCTCACCGCCTCACAGTTCCTTCAGCACTTCCTCTTCACACCCGAACAGCAGTATAACTATGTATATAAGCTTTCTGGTGGCGAGAAGCGCAAGCTCTATCTCTGCACGGTACTGATGAAGAACCCTAACTTCCTCGTGCTCGACGAGCCTACCAACGACCTTGACATCAAGACTCTCCAGATTCTCGAGGAATACCTTCAAGACTTCCCTGGCTGTGTCATCGTGGTTAGTCACGACCGTTACTTTATGGATAAGGTTGTTGATCACCTTCTCGTCTTCCAAGGTGAGGGCAAGATAAAGGATTTCCCTGGCAACTATACTCAGTATCGCGAATGGCAGAAGCTACAGCCAAAAGCAGAAGCCCCAGCCAAGAATAGCACCTCCCTCAGTTCTGTCGGAAGCAGTTCGTCAGCCTCACCTAAGAGCGGCTCTCGCGACCCTAACGCAGCACCTCCAAAGCGTAAGCTCACCTATAAGGAGCGCATAGAGTTCGCCCAGTTAGAGAAAGACATCGAGGCTCTCACGGCAGAGAAGACGCAGATAGAGGAAGCCCTCAGTTCTGGCACTATCGACGTTGCCAAGATAACGGAGCTCAGCAAGCGCCTCCCTCTCCTCAACGATGAACTAGACGAGAAAGAAATGCGTTGGCTCGAATTGTCAGAGTTCGCGTAAAGCGCTGGCTTTCAATAAAATTATTCACGATGGCCAGAAAATTCAACTCAGAAAATTGAAATTTTTAACGCACCTTTGGTGTTTGAACTGACAATAATTGCCAATCTGCGCAATCTTTGACCAATAAAAATAATTTAATGTGAATTAAACGAATTCTAAATATCCTATAAAAGCACCTTACGGTGCTCTGGCTTTCAAGAAAATTCCCGACGATGACCAAAAAATTTGTTCCAGAAAATTATATTTTTTAGAACGCGAAGACGCGGAGTCACAAAGTTTTTTGAACAGGGAAAGAGAGATCATCTCTGTGACTCTGTGTGATAAAAAATCATCCACATTTAGGCGATAAACATTTTCTTTTTTTCACACAGAGCCACAGAGACACAGAGTAATTTTGAACACGAAAGACACGGAAAGAACGTTCGACATATTGAAAAAATTAATGCGAAATTAATGTGGAATTCATGGAAATTAATGTTTTCTCACAAAGTGAAACATATAATACCACATTAATAACACATTAATATCGCATTAATTTTCTATACACCAACAAAATTTATAAGTCCTGAAGGGACGGTATATCATAGGATAGGGTGCAACCCTATCTATTCACGTAGATTGAGGGCAAAAGCCCTGTATGGGCGACATAATTCCATGTTTCTCAGCATGATATGAAATTATATCGCACCTACGGCGCTCTTGGGAATATGAATGTCTATGATACGTGGGTTGCACCCACGCCTATATTATTTCGCCTTTACAAGGCTTCTCATCCGTATAGGTAGAATCTTTTCCATTATTTATTCATGCTACGCAAAACTGTCTGGAAGACAGTACTATGAGTAACCCCGTACATACGAGTGAAACGAGGATGTGCGGGGATTAATCCCATATTCACCTTCTTCTGCCTGGAAGGCAGTACATCGCAAAAAATAATGTATGAAAATCAATCATGTACAGCCTTCCAGGCTGGAAGAGGTAGAGGTTGTTTCCTGTCCGAGGGCATCCTCTCCTTCGTCGAGTATGCACCTCGGTTACTCATAGTATTGCCTTCCAGGCAATTAGTTGAACATTTTTTATCTAACCTCCGAAAGAAGAAATATCAATTATTTGTGCGTATCTGACAACTTCTCGATAATAATTGCACGTTTTTGAGATTTTATTTGTACCTTTGCACCCTGTAAAACGAAACGTGCGGAAATACCTCGCACATTATCCCATTACAAACAATACCACTTATTTCAAATAATAATGAAAAAATTATTACAGATGGCAGTAGTCGCCCTGTTGGCTACAACAAACGTTTCGGCTCAGAGCGATGCCGTGACACCGTATTTCACAACCGATGAACTTCCTAACCTCATCAAATGTCTGCCTGCTCCACCTGATACCACCGGTGCAGAGTTCTACTACGACATTATGCAGTATATGTGGGGTAAGGAACAGCGTCTTGACCCAAAGCGTGAAGCCATAGCGCGACGCGATGCCGTATGGTCATACGACAACCTGTTTGCTGAGTTCAACATTCCCCTCGGACTCACTATTTCAAGAACCGAGACACCAGAGATTTGGAAACTGCTTGAGACAAGTCTCGTGACAACCGACCAGATGCGAGTAGCGCCAAAGAAGTTCTACGCTCGCAAGCGACCTTACATTCGTTTTCATGAGCATATCCTGACTTGGCAGGCAGAAGAGGATGAGGATGAATTAGGTCTGGAGGGTAGCTATCCATCAGGACACACAGCACGTGGCTGGACCACCGCCCTTCTGCTCTCAGAGATAGCTCCAAGTCGTGCCGACACTATTCTGGCTCGTGGCTATATGTACGGCGAGAGTCGCGTGATAGTAGGTGCTCACTGGCAGAGCGACATTGATGCTACCCGACTTGGTGCCGGTATCGGCTATATGCGCTTGCAGACAAGTGCTGCATTCCAGGAGCAGATGAAGAAGGCACAACAGGAATATACCAAGCTGACCGGTGTTGCGATGGTGCCAAGCGTAACTGACAATATGGTGCGCGAGGGTTGCGACTACTACTATACTCGCAACGAGATGCCTGATATGCGCAAGTTCCTCCCTGCCCCTCCAGATACCATCGGCAATAAGTTCACACGCGACATTATGCGTTATATGTGGGGTAAGAGTATGCGCAAGACCGAGAGAGGTGACTTAGCGCATAGCGATGCTACATACGGCGTGGATTACATCATGCAGGAGTACAGCGAGCCATTCGGTCTGCAAATGTCAAAGGAAAATACGCCTGAGATCTACAAGCTTCTCGTAGATGGTACCGCAAGCTGTGACAGCATCTGCCATGATCCTAAGGTGTTCTACGGCCGTCGCCGTCCGTTCATGCGTTTCCAGGAGCCATCACTAAAGCCAGAGGATGAAGAGGAACTGTCAAAGAACGGTTCATATCCTTCAGGTCACACCATCCTTGGCTGGAGTTCAGCCCTTCTTCTTTCAGAGGTAAACCCTGCAAAAGCTGACACATTGATGGCACGTGGCCACATGTATGGCGAGAGTCGCGTGATAGTAGGTGCTCACTGGCAGAGCGATGTTGATGCCGGTCGCCTTGCTGCTACTGCTGCATACGCCAAGATTCACAACAGCGCACGTTTCCGTGAGCAGATGAAGAAGGCACAGCAGGAGTTCGCAGAAAAGACAGGTCTCAGCACTGGTGCAAAAGCCGTTTCCTTGCCAAAGAAACAGGCCTCATCACAAGCCTATCGCCTTGACGGCACTCCAGCAAAGGAGATGACGCAAGGGATTTACATCAAGGATGGAAGCAAGACCTTGGTGGACTAAGCTTTAGCAAGCTTTACGACTGAAAAATTAATGCGATATTAATGTGGTATTAACGCGGTATTATATGTTCACTCCGTGAGGAAACATTAACTACCACGAATGTCACATTAATATTGCATTAATTTTTCTGTATAGTGATAAAACTTACAAGTCCTGAAGGGACGGCATATCATAGGATGAGGGTGCAACCCTATCTATTCACGTAGATTGAGGGCAAAAGCCCTGTATGGGCGACATAATTCCATATTTCTCGGCATGACATGAAATTATTTCGCACCTACGGCGCTATTGGGTATGAGTAATAGCGACACGTGGGTTACACCCACGCCTATATTATTTCGCCTTTCCAAGGCTTTTAACCTTACAAGTCGAAAAACTTTGTGACTCCGTGTCTCTGCGTTCTAAAAAATTTTAATTTTCTGAACCAAATTTTCTGGTCATCATCGCTAATTTTCTTGAAAGTCCCAAGGAGCGTAAGCTCCTAACAAATCCTTTTGGAAAGCCTTGCGACGGATGTCGCTCTGTAATTTACGGGTCTTTTTGACAATTTACTTTCAAAAGCCACGAGCACCACAAGGTGCTCTTTCTGTTTCTACAGCCCACACTTACGCATAGCTGTGCATTCCTCCCAACAGGAAGTTAACCCCGAAATACGTGATGAGAACGACGAGGAAGGAGATCACCATATAGATGTGATAGAAATGTGGCTTGCGGAAGATGCCGACAGATGCCTTGTGGAGCGGTACGGCATAGACCATGAGAGTGATGAGAGCCCACGATTCCTTTGGATCCCACGACCAGTAATTTCCCCACGATACGTTAGCCCAGACGGCACCAAGGAAAATGCCTATGGCAAGAAGGAAGACGGCAGGATAGAGCAGCAACTGCGAAAGGGCGGTCAGCTTCTCCAGTTGCGAATTGTTTCTCTTCACCATTATCAGGACATAGATACCTAAGAGCATCTGCAAGGCAAAAAGAGCGTATGCGCACATCACCGTCATGACATGAACGGAGAGCAGAGGCGACTGGAGCACAGGCATCAGAGGCGTGATCTGCGAACCGCCTCCCGTCATCATAGCAACCAACAGACAACACAGGGCAGCGAGTGGTCCGATTAACAGGATGATACGTACCTTACGGAAAAAGAGGACGGTCATAACGAGCAGAACCCATGCCATGAACAACATCGTTTCATAGCCATTACTCAACGGAACATGCCCACTAAGCCACCAACGCAAACCGAGTTGGGCGGTGATGAGCACAGGGAACTTGATACTACGCAGTTTGTTATAGAAAAGCTCCGCGTCCGTCTTGTTCTGAGAAGGCAAAAGATCCTCGCCTATCATCTCGCGCTGAAAGAGCTTTATCTTAGCAATGATCTCAAAGGCACGCTCACGCTGCCCAGTAACGATGCTCTCCGTGAGGAAGTCCATTGACTGCTTTATAAAAAACTGCTCCTTAACTGGTATCTGCCTCGGCAACACCTGACCGCCTGGCGAATACCAATTCACGTTTTCCCCTATACGATAGGGGAAGATTTTTGTGAACTGTCCGTTATAGAACATCTCCACAACGGCTTTCCGCTCCTCTGCCCCCTTGGGCTTCTTATTGTTGTGAAGCAGTTCCTTCTCCCACGGCATATAGTATATCATCCAACTGAAGAACACCTCATCGGCAGAATAGCCATTCCATGAGGCGCTACCCGTCATCTTCGTCACGAAATCGGTGGCAACTGTATTCAGCGGACAGATACGATTGTTATAGAGCACGTTGATAGTACCCATACGATGCGCTATCTCCTTATCGATAACAGGCAACTGCTCTTCGGCATTAGCACTCACGCTGACCATGAGCAACACAAGCATCATAGCCTTACGATAGAGAGCACGCATCTGGGTATGGCGCGACAGTAAGGTGGCAATGATACCAACGAGCAACAGCAGATAGCCAACGTATGTTATGGCGATGCCATAAGGGTCGTAGCTTACGCCTAACGAAACACCCTTTCCGTCAGAGTCATAGCTCTTCTGAAAGAGGCGATAGCCATCTATGTTTCCGATATGATTCATAGATACAGTAACCTCCTCACTACCACTACGGATAGTGCTCTGGTAGTCGAGCGGCGCATCAGTACCGGGATAGTTGATGATACGGAAATCTTTTAGTGTGATCTGGGTGGTAGGCGACAGTTGATGCGTGCGATCCACACGCAGATGTATGGTGTCTCTCTCAGCAAAGAGGTGCGTGGTCAATGCTCCAGCCAATATCACCACGAACGATCCATGCAACAACATCAATGCGACACGCTTATAGAGCCGTTGCTTCACGAGATAGGCAAGGGATGCGACCGTAAGCACAGCCCATAGCGCAGAGAACCACCATGCACCGTAGATATGCTCTCCCACAAACGGGGTGCCACGATACTTCTCTACAACAGTGGCAAACCCTATACACACTATGATGAGTGAGTATAGGGCGCCAATAAACCATTTATATTTACTATTTGACAATTTACTATTTACTGTTTAAATGAAAAATGAAAAGTGAAAAATGAAAAATACAAGTTACAATTATATGAAAAAACAAGTAAATGTACAGAATTATTTTTTTAATATGATGATAGGTTCCCGAAAAAGCCTTGTAAAGGCGAAATAATATAGGCGTGGGTGCACCCCACGTTACATAAGCCATCATTCCACAAGAGCGCCGTAGGTGCGATATAATTTCATATCATGCTGAGAAACATGGAATTATGACGCCCTGACAGGGCTTTTTTCTCAATCCACACCAATAGATAGGGGTACGCCCTATCCTATAATATGGCGTCCTTACAGGACTTGCAAGATGTTTTTCGAGAATTTATCACCACATTGAGTTATTATTTTATAATTTTTCATTTTTCACTTTTCATTTATCATTATATTGACTCTACAAAATATATTAGTTGCTCACGTTGCTGCTTCGTCAGGTTACGGAACTTAACAACGGTGTGGTAGGCATCGCTCGTGCCTCCCTCGTTCTTACAGCCATGCCACATGATAGCTTCGAGTACGTTGCGAGCACGACAGTCGTGCAGACGCTCTACACCACTACCACACTTAGCAGCAAGTCCGCGTCCCCACAATGGAGTGGTACGGCACCAGCCTGTGCGAATATCATTCTTCATCCACAGACGATGCTGAACAAAGTCGGTATAAGGCCATATCTTCTGATGAGGGTAGCGAGGCATATCACTATCTGACTTGAAGAACTTGGCAGGATCCTGAAGATGGTCGTCGCCAGTCTCCCATGATGGACGATGACAGTTTGCACAACCAATCTGGCTAAACAGTTCCTTACCCTTCTTGAAGTCCTCGGTAGTGGTGTTACGGGCAGCAGGAACAGCCAGACCACGATGCCAGATCATAAGGTTCTTATACTGTGCATCGGTCATCTCGGCATCAAGTTGCTTGCTTGTGAGATAGGTGTAGATATCTTTCTCCAAATTGCCTGTATGCCATTCTGGATGAGCCTTAGTAGGATCCATACGGTTGATGTACTCTGTAAAGCCAGCCTGTACCTCTGGGTCTTTAGAAGACTGGGTAGCATAGTATGTACCTGCAAGGTCAAGGTAGTGATAGCGACGGTCAGAACGTGTCACGTTGGTGATGTTCCAGATAGCATTAGCACCAGCTGCATCGAGGATAGGACCACGAGAGAGGGCATAGGTATAACGGCGAACATACTTAGTACCGTCACCCTGAAGCGAGTTACTGTAATAGCTGTTCCATGTATTTGTTGCCTGATTCCACATAGCAGGGTTCAGAGCATCGGTCTTGCCTATGCTGTTGAAATACTTACTCTCAGATACCCACTGAGCCGTGATGTCCTCGTCAGGAATTGCATCTGTAAGACCAGTACCATAGATACCGATGGTTGACTCCAGACGAACATCTACATCGCTATTATATTCAGCCTCAGAGAGTGTAACGTCACTACCGCCACGTCCTACTACAACAGGTGCATAGTATGCGGTATATGGAATCTTAACATCTGGATAGATGAGTGAATAGGTCTCGCCATCAGGGAACTTATTGCCCCATTCATCGGTGTAGTTATTCCATGAGATCTGGATCTGATTCTCATCGATAGGAGCCTTGAATGGCTTCACGGCACCTGTCTGTGGCATACCAGCCACTGAGCGGACATAGGCATTGGTTGTCTTGTCGTAGATAACGAGCAGATAGCCGTTGCGGTGAGTGTCAGCCTTGTATTCCGTCTGACGACCGCCATGACCATAGCCTGGGTGGCAGTAGAGACAGCCACGGCGCACATAGACAGGGCCAAGACCGTGGAAAGCACCCTCCGTGTTGGTGTTATAGTCTTTCTCAAAGAGATACTCGCCTTCGTTGAAGGCTGTCATCATACCAGTATTTTCCACTGCCTTTGAAGGTTGCTTGAAGGCGGTGGAAGAGTTCTCGAATGTAGTGCCAAGAAGACCGCCGGCATAGTAGTCTTCTGGATAGTCGGTAGCTGTTGGATCACCTATTTCCCATGTAATGGGTTCAACGGTTTCATCACTGCCGGAACATCCGACAGTGATGAAAGCACCCAACAGAACAATACCGTAAAGAAATGGTTTGTTCATAATGTTGTTTTTGTTTAAGTGAAAAATGAAAAATTATAAAATGAAAAATACAGATTACATTTTTCGTAATTATGCTTTTTGAGAATATAAGTAAATGTTCAGAATCATTTTTTATAATCAAGAATTAGAGAGATTTGTCGAAGACCCACTGACCATAGGGAAGTAATTAGAGATTTTTTGAATTAAAGCGAAAAAGAGAAGGTTTAGCTCGACGGCCGAAGGGAAAGTCAATTTTTGCTACTTACGTAGCATTGAGAATAGCCATGATTAGCAGGAGCGTAAGCGACCTTTCTCAAATTCTTATAAATTCAAAAGAATAATTCTCAAATTCTCTAATTCTTGATTATAAAATATTTATGCACATTTACTTAAGTAATTTGCATTTTATAATTTTTCACTTTTCATTTTACATTTATTTCTTAATCTTCACGATAGAATCGTAAAGTTTCTTTGCATTGTCAGCCAATATGCGGTAAGTAGCAAGAACAACGTTGTCAACATAGTTCTCGTTGATCACCTTACACTGAGCCTCAACAGTTGCGTTGCCATCATAGCTCTTCAGAGTATTAGCCAACTCGTCAAGAGCATCGTTAAGTTCACCAAGACCTTCAATGGCAGTCTTGCTTGAAGCATCAGAGAAGTAGAGGGCAAAAGGTGCCTTCATTGCCTTGATCTTAGCAAGAGCTGCATCGAGCTTAGAAACCACGTTGTTAGCCTGCTCAGCGAGCTTAGCATTACCAGCGTTCTTGCAGAAGTAGATGAGTGACTTCTCGTTAGGAGTCTTTGCATCCATCTGACCATAGAGGGCATTCTTACAAGATACGATGTTGTCGTAGAAGTCAATGATAGAGTTGTAAGCGTATGGAGACTCGATGTATGCCTTATCCTCACCAGTATAAGGAAGACCGATCTTAGACTCACCTACCTCACCAATGATGTCCTGACAGCCAGAGATAATCTCAAGAGTTGCATCAAGAGCTGTAGCCCAGTCGCCTGTACCAGGGTTCTTGAATGCCTTACCGAAGTTCTGGAATCCCTCAAGCTTACCCTCTGCATCACCATCATCATTGATAGCGTTGTGGGAAGATACATAATCAAGAGCGATCTTATGACGCTCTGCATTGCTCTCCTTTGAATCCCATGCAGCCTCAAGAGTTGATGTTGCATAGTAGAGATCCTTGGCAACAGCACAGATGTAGTTGTACTCAAGGTTAGTGATCTGGTCAACTTTACGAGGCTGTCCCTCACGGAAGAGTACATACTCCAAGCCGTGATAGCCAAGGATGCCAGAGTTAGCAGTCTTGATGAAGTTATCGAGTTTTGACATTGCCTTCTCATCGCGAAGAACGTCGGCAAGGTCGTTGGCAGCTACTGGCCATGTGTCGGTGTGTGGGTCGATAGAATAAACATCGGCAGCACCGAAGAGGAATGCCTCTGTGTTCTCCCAGTTAGCACGTGCAGTCTTCCAGTCAGCGCAAGCCTGATCGAGAGCGGTCTGTGAACCAGATACAACACTGTTGTCTTCATCGTCATCGCTTGAACAAGAAGCGAAGCCTGTAGAAAGTACGGCAGCAAAGACTGCCATTTTCAAAAGATTCTTACTTTTCATTTTTGTTACGTATTATTGATTTTGATTTTCACTTTTTTAGAGTAGCCATCCGCAGTATGTCACACCCAGGCTGATGCTTGGCTCATTGTTATATGGCTGCTTATACAGCGGACTGTCAGAGTTAAGACCGTGATTGTTCGGCTTTTCGAAGAAACGGTATGAGTACTCACCCTTGATGGTGATCTGCTTAACAGGCGAGTAGTTCACGCCAAAGGCACAACGGTATTTCTTAGCGTATTTATACATAGAAGCATAGGTACCAGAAGCCATTGTGTTATAGTGTTCAAAGCGTCCGAACACATAGAATTTCTCATCTGCCAGCTTTGGAATCTGCGAGAAAATATTATATCCCGCCTCTATGGCATACGCTACCGCATTACTACCTATATTGCTGTATTTGTGTGGATTACCATCCTGATATTTGTGATGCGTCCAGTTAGCCTGATTATATGCAGAGATCACATCAGAATCATCAAAACGTGCATAGTCAACGTTACCACGGACGATCCAGTTCCAACGGTTCAAAGTGAAATCGAGAGCCACGATGCCTAGTGCACCAGTAACATCATCGTATTTTGCACCAGGAGTACGGAGGGTGTTGCGGAAGGTATAGCCATAGTAGCCACTCAATCCGATGCGTAGGCCAGGAACGGAATAGTTGTCGATACGAACGGCACCTGCATAGTTGTTAGCCACCTTAAACTCGTACGGACTCGTAGCACCATAGTGAACGAAGTTCTCTGCCGAAAAACTCTCAGAGTTAAGGCCTGAGAGCAACTGAGCCTCATATTTCCAATCTTTCAGTCGTCCCCACAGCGAGATACCAAGCTGATGCCATGTGTTAGGCATTATGGTTGCCTCACCCTCTGGACGATATACGGTAAAAAACAGATCAGGCTCGTGATGAGAATTGGAATAGCCCACAGGCACCACAAGCTCTCCAGCCTTTATGTTGAACTTACCGCCCATGAATTCCTTGTTAATCCAGAACTGCTCGATGTTCACCTCACCGCCCTTCTCAACCTCTGCCTCATATTCGCCAGCCTCTTCAGCCTCAATTTCTACGGCTGTACCGTTGCCTCCGTGCTCAAACTCAATTTCAGAACCGAAAGACCAGCCTTTACCTAAGTCGTAACCGATGTTAATGCTAACATGAGGCAGGTCGAATCGTCCATGACTCTTGTCATTGGCATAGTTCTCCGGCTGTTTATAGCGGTTGAAACTCTGACTATAGAAATTGCGTGTCATAACCGCCTCGCCATAAGCACCTATCGACAGGCGTGACGAAGTAGTATCTTTTTCATCTTGCGCCGTAGCACAAAGGCACGACATTGCAAGTGCAGCAGTAAGTATTATCGTTGTTTTCATTTTCCTGAACAAGTAGTTAAGTGAAAAATGAAAAAATACAAGTTAGCATTTACAGCAAACAGCAACACCAGAAAGCGTAACAGCGACACCTCAAAGTGTAATCTGTATTTTTCATTTTTCATTTATTTTTGCGAGTGCAAACTTTGGCTCGCACGAAGCAAATAGGGCAGGTCGCTCGCAGAGCGGTGCCCGTCTCTGATTTGCGAGTGCAAAGTTACGGCGAAAAATCAGATTGCACAATACACAGAAATAGGTATTTAGTATTTCCTCTCCGCCTCACAATACCTACTTTTGATTACTAATAGGTATTTTCACCTCCACAAAATGGTCCGAACACCTACTTATGAGTAGTCCCACACTCATCTCACACACTATCCAAACAAAATTTCAAAGAACGAAGTATTGAGAGAATCAAATGCCCACGGAACGCTATTCCTCTGCTCATCCTCTGCTACACCTCTGCTACACCTCTGCTCGACCTCTGCTACATCTCTGCTACAGTAGCAGAGGATTTGCCTTTTTAGAGCGTTAGCACTACGGAGGCACATCTGATTCAGAAGAATTTTTCAAGGAAGCCGCTCTCTCA
This sequence comes from uncultured Bacteroidales bacterium, assembly GCA_902778265.1. Classification (GTDB taxonomy): domain Bacteria; phylum Bacteroidota; class Bacteroidia; order Bacteroidales; family Bacteroidaceae; genus Prevotella. The sequence goes on from CACYXI010000033.1 coordinate 39,937, forward strand.
AACACATTACAAAGATACTAAAATTTCGGGAGATACGCAAAATGTTTTACATGATTTTAGGTATTTGCGTCAAGATGCGTAGCGTTGCGTTGAAAATCACAAAAAGTGGTGTAGTGGTGTAGTTGCCCCTATAGGAGGTAAGGAAAAATTCAAAAAATAAAAATGCAATTTGTATTTTTATTTTTCGATTTTTTTCTGTACTATATAGGAATCAACTCCACCATCTACACCACTTTACCTTGATTTTTTCTTCGAAGGTACATTATTTAACGTGAGTTCGATGAATTTCTTTATAACAAGCTGCAAGCAACTTTTAACTGACAATAATTACCAATCTTCCCAATCTTTATCCAATAAAATAATTATCAAGAATTAGAGATTTAGAGATTTTTGAATTAATGCGAAAGAGAGAAGGTTTAGCTCGACGGCCGAAGGGAAAGTCAATTTTTGCTACTAGCGTAGCATTGGCAAATGGTCGTGATTGGCAGGAGCGCAAGCGACATTTCTCAAATTCTTAAAAATTCAAAAGAAAAAATCTCTAATTCTCTAATTCTTGATAAAATAAAGATTGAACAGATTGGAATAAGATTGCGTAGATTGACAATTATTGTCAGTTCAAGCACCAAAGGTGCGCATTTGTATGTATTCTCGAACTCACGTTATTTTATCAAAATAGGCTCGTACGCAATGTACGAGCCTATTTTGATGATAAACCACAACTGTTATTCGTTGTTCTTATCACCGACAATCTTATCCTTTGCAGCGATAGTGTCGCCTGTAACTGGAGCGTGAGCCGTATCTTCTATAATAGCGAACTCGGAAGCTGGCACTGTATCACCAAGTTCATCAACATTCGCGGTTTTGCCAGAGTCGTTAGAACTACATGATACACAACCACATACGAAAGCAAAGGCGAACAGTAGCATGAATATATTGTGATTCTTCATATCCTGATTGTATGATAGGTGTTAGGTAATGCGTGTTAGTGGGAAACAAAAAAGACGCTAGAACGATTCAACATCGTGCTAGCGCCAGTCCTTTTTACCGTTCGGTAGAATGACTTACTGAGCGTTTGCAGAATCTGCAGCTGTTGTGTCAGCAGCAGCTGTATCAACAGCAGCTGTATCAACGTCATTTGACTCTGCTGGCTTGTTCTCACCACCACAAGATGCGAAAGAGATTGCAGCCATTGCTACGAACATAAAAACTAATTTCTTCATTTTCTTTTGCTTTTTAAAACTGTAAAACAATCTTTGTTTATTAAAACACTGCAAAGGTAAGCATTTTTTCAATACCGACAACATTTTTTACGATTTTTTTTTAGCCCCTTTTTGTAACTTTTTTGCAACTATCTGATTTTACGTTACTTACAAATTGCTAACAAACGTTAAAGTTTTACTTTAACCGAAAAAAGACGAAATTTTAACACTTTTATGGTGTTCGCGCACACATTTCCATAGATTCCTCAAATCGCATTTTTCAAACGTCAAGGCGAGTATATAGATTAGCAACAGGTTGCTCTTAACTGACAATAATTACCAATCTACGCAATCTTTTTCCAATAAAAATTTATCAAGAATTAGAGAATTAGAGATTTTTTCTCTTGAATTTTAGGAGAATTAGAGAAAGGTCGCTTACGCTCTTGCCAATCATGCCCAATCCCAATGCTACGCAAGTAGCAAAAATTGACTTTCCCTTCGGCCGTCGAGCTAAACCTTCTCTCTTTCGCATTAATTCAAAAATCTCGAATTCTCTAATTCTTGATAATAAAAACAAAAATGATTACCAACTTAGAGAATGTACCGACAACTTTCTTTGCACAAAATTCTTAATTGTAAATTTTATTTCTTAACTTTGCACTCGCTTAAATAATTACAATAATGATTATTTGCAATTACCCGATAGCGCCCTGAAAGGGCAATGAGCTACTAGCCCATGGCATCGCCATGGGTGAATCAGAGGGATAGCTAACGCCCTGTAAGGGCAAAAGCTCTAACACGGACAAATGCTTTTGCCCTTACAGGGCGAAATTACCGACTTACATGTACATAGGGCGATGCCCTATGCTATTAGCAGATTGCCCCTTCAGGGCGTTATCGCACAATTGCGGATAATCATTTACAAATTGCTCATAGCCCCAAGCCTTTCCTTATATTATAATAAGGTATAAGGTAACTAGGTAATTCGTAATTCATAATTAGTAATTCTAAATAATGATTGATACTTCCGCATTTCAGGGCAAGACCGCCGCATACTACACTTTGGGTTGCAAACTCAACTTCTCCGAGACATCCACCTTTGGGCAGATGCTTCAGGATATGGGTGTGCGTACAGTAGAGAAAGGAGAGAAGGCTGACATCTGCCTTATCAATACCTGTTCGGTGACAGAGGTGGCAGACAGTAAATGCCGTCAGGCTATCCGTAAGATGGTGAAGCAGAACCCAGGGGCATTCGTCGTTGTGACTGGTTGCTATGCCCAGCTTGAAGCCGAAACGGTAGCAAAGATCGATGGTGTGAGTCTCGTTCTTGGAAGCAACGAGAAAGCGAATCTCATTGACTACCTCTCTAATGCCTGGAGCGGAGTAAAAACAACATCCGATAATGCCACTGCGGAATTTCACGCGGTTAAGACCAAAGACATCAAAACCTTTCAGCATTCGTGCTCACGAGGCAATCGCACACGCTATTTCCTCAAGGTACAGGATGGCTGCAACTATTTCTGCACCTACTGCACCATACCTTTCGCACGTGGCAACTCACGCAATCCGAGCATAGAGAGTCTGGTAGAACAGGCTCGTAAAGCTGCCGCTGAGGGTGGCAAGGAGATCGTCATCACAGGTGTGAACATCGGTGATTTCGGACAGACAACAGGAGAGCGTTTCATTGATCTCGTCAAGGCTCTCGACAGTATCGAGGAGATAAAGCGCTACCGCATATCAAGTTTGGAGCCTGATCTTATCGACGAGGAGCTGATAGAATACTGTGCAAAGAGTCGTGCCTTCATGCCTCATTTCCACATTCCACTCCAGAGCGGTTCTGACTCCGTACTGAAACTAATGCACCGCCACTATGACTCAGCCCTATTCGCTGATAAGATTCGCCTTATCAAGCGACTAATGCCAGACGCATTCCTCGGCATAGATGTTATGGTAGGTACTCGTGGCGAGACACCTGAGTATTTCGAAGAGACATACAATCTGCTCAACGAACTGCCCGTGACTCAGCTTCACGTATTCCCTTACTCTGAGCGTCCAGGCACGGCAGCCCTAAAAATTCCATACGTGGTAAGCGCACAGGACAAGAAACTGCGTAGTCAGCGATTGCTTGACCTTTCAGAGCAGAAGACACAGGATTTCTATGCTAAATACATAGGAACAGAAGCCGAGGTGCTGTTTGAGAAAGCCCCTCGTGGCAAGGCTATGCACGGATTCACGGCAAACTATATCCGCGTGGAACTTCCTGCGGCAATAGCAAAGGAGGAATACGACAATGAGATTCTGCGTGTAAGGCTCAACGGATTCAACCACGACAAATCCGCATTAAAATGTGAGGTGATATGAAGAAGGTTTCCATCGTCATCCTAAACTGGAATGGCGCACACATGATGCGCACATACCTCCCTACGGTCATCAAGAATACGCCAGAGGCAGAGATTATCATTGCCGATAATGCCTCTACCGATGACTCACTAAAGATGTTGGCAGAAGAGTTTCCTGAGATCCGCACTATCATTCTTGACAAGAACTACGGTTTTGCCGAAGGCTATAACCAAGCCTTGAAACAGGTGGATAGCGAGTATTACGTTCTTCTCAATTCTGATGTTGATGTTCCCGAAGGCTGGCTCACTCCCCTACTCTCTTTCATGGATTCTCACCCAGAGGCTTGCGCTTGTCAGCCAAAGCTTCATGCCATTAATGACAGAGACAGTTTTGAGTATGCTGGTGCCGCAGGAGGTTTCCTTGACAAATACGGCTACCCATTCTGCAAGGGAAGGATTTTTGAGACCGTAGAAAAGGACAATGGACAGTATGACGGCAATCACGAAATTCTATGGGCTACAGGCGCTTGTATGATGGTACGCTCAAAGGATTACTGGGCAGCAGGTGGACTTGACGGTCGTTTCTTTGCCCACAACGAGGAGATAGACCTTTGTTGGCGACTGCGCCTTATGGGCAGGAAAATCTTCTGCGTGACCGACAGCATTGCCTATCATCTTGGCGGTGGTACTCTGCCAAAAGGAAATCCACGAAAGACATTCCTCAATTTCCGCAACAACCTCACGATGCTCTATAAGAACCTGCCCGACAACGAGCTATCTCACGTGATGCGTGTGCGTTTCTTCCTCGACTGGCTTGCCGCTTTCCAGATGCTTATCCTCGGCAGAAGTTGGGGCGACTTCAAGGCAGTTTATAAGGCACGAAAAGAGTTCAACCGTTGGAAGCATGGCTTTGATGCTGACCGAAAGAGAATACAGGCAAGTAAAAAGACCGACTATATTCCAGAACGCATCAAGAAAAGCATCCTCTGGGAATACTATGTTAAAGGAAAAAAGACCTTCGGTAAAGGTTGGAAAGTAAATTAACAGTAAATTACATTCAGTAAATTACCAAAGCGGCATCCGCCGCAGGAAAAATAAAATTTACTGAATTAATTTTCTTTCAATTTACTTTCCAAAAAGAAAAACTAATTTATTTTCTCCATGACAAAGAAAGAACGTTTCAACCATATTCTTGACTATTTCCGTCAGCAGCCACGCCCTACCACCGAACTGGATTTCGAGACGACATACCAGCTTCTCGTGGCAGTGGTACTCTCTGCGCAATGCACAGACAAGCGCGTGAATATGGTAACACCGGCGCTCTTTCACGATTTCCCTACCGTACAGGCAATGTCTGATGCCGACGAGGCAGAGATATTCGAATATATCAAAAGCATCTCCTACCCTAACGCGAAAGCACATCATCTCGTAGAGGCTGCACGCATTATAGTCAAGGACTATGACGGTGAGGTTCCTTCGGACATGGATCTATTACTCAAATTGCCAGGCGTAGGACGAAAGACTGCCAACGTGATACAGGCAGTAGCCTTCGGCAAAGCAGCTATGGCTGTTGACACCCATATCTACAGGGTGTCACATCGTCTGGGTTTGGTGCACAAGACCGACAACACACCATACAAGGTTGAGCTTGAGCTAAAAAGGCAGATTCCAGAAGAAGACATCCCCGATGCCCACCATTGGTTACTTCTCCACGGCAGATACATCTGCACCAGCCTCAAGCCAAAATGTGACAAATGCCCTTTTGATGACATTTGTCCCAAGCTGTTGGAGAATAGCAAACTAAAATAATTACGAATCAGCTCTGAAAGAGCGACATCTAAAAGGGTAGTACGAAAGTGCTACCTATAATGACATTTTTTGTGTGAGCGCCGTAGGTGCGACACCTAATAAATATAATAAGTGTCGGTCTTTCAGACCTCATATTACAACAATGACCAATATAACGGCTCTTGCGAACCGCCCTTTTAGATGTCGCTCTTTCAGAGCTAATCCGTTGAATCCACGTTTATTAACGCAAGGTCAATGATTACCTCTAAACTCTAACCTCTAAACACTAACCTTCTTCCCTCTCCAACGCAAGCAAAGCACGGTGAGGTCATCGCTCTGCTCATAGCCATCAACGAATTGCTTTACGGCATCATAGACACCATCCGACAAATCCCTCATTGGCATATCCTTCAGAAGATCAACCATAGCCAATGTGGTGGCATCACCAAAGAGATCCTTGTCTTTGTTCTCTGCCTCCGTAACACCATCAGTATAGAGGAACAGGGCATCGCCCTCAGAGAGTTGTATCTCCTCCGACTTATAATCGAACTCGCCGAGCACACCAGTAGGGAGATTAACCTCTGGCGTCATAAAGGCAGTCTTGTCCTCATGAATCCAGATAGGGGCATTATGACCGGCATTACAAAACTCTACCCTACCCGTCTGCATATCAAGCACGCCACAGAAGAGAGTGCAGAACATATCCTCATCATTTCCCTCGGCAAGTCCGTTATTGATAGCCTCAACAATGACAGACGCACTCGTGCTATAACGTGCCACATTGCGGAAAAGATGCCCCACGACAGTCATAAACAATGATGCAGGCACACCCTTACCCGACACATCGCCGATAAGGAAATACAGTCGGTCATCGCGCATCAGGAAATCGAAGATATCACCGCCAACTTCCTTTGCCGCCCTCTGCATTCCATAGATATCAATATCTGATCGTTCAGGAAAGGCAGGAAAGACCTTGAGCAACATACCTTGCTGAATCTTTGCCGCGATATGGAGATCACGCTCCATATTGGCTTTCTTCTCGGTCGTAGAACGAAGGTCTTCTATGTACTTAGCCAACTCATTCTGCATCGAAACAAAGGAATCGCGCAAATGTGAAATATCCGAATGCCCTTTGACCTTCGGCAGTTTGGTGTTGAACTTTCCCTGAGCGATAGCATCAGTAGCCTCTGCAATTCTGCCAAGAGGGCTCAACTGCCAGTTCACGGTTATCACTATGCTGAGTATGATGATAAAGAACAGCAACGTGAGCATTATAATAGAAAGTACAGTTATAACCTGTACCAGCATAGTGTCATCATGCAACGGCACATGACATACTACTCGCCAACCTGTCGCATTAACATAGGTGTTACTACTTATCTGATCCAATATCCCTTGCACTTTAATAAAGGCAAGCACGTCATTACCTTCATCGTCAGACGCGAAATCTCTCTCTTTCTTCATTATCCTCACGCTGTCGGTGTAATAGACATAAGTACCGCCTTTCGAAATTACCGACACCTTGGCTCCACTCTCATCACCTATCTCATTGCGTACAAGTTTATCAAGCCAATCAAGCTTTATATTGGCACAAAGAGCAGAATATATCTTACCACGCGAGTTTCTCAACGGTGTTACTAAGGTCACAACCGTATGCCTCACGCTATCCTTTACTATATAATAAGGTTCGCTCCATACGCTTGTTCCACTCGTATCAGCCCTAGCCACGCATTTCCTAACCTCCTCAACCTCTGCCAGTTTATTGGTAGAGAGATATACGGTATCTATCTGATCCATTCTGCCAAGACTATCCCTGACAATAGCGGAGTTATTCTCTGTCATGCGTTTCTGCAATGCCATGAGCGCACCAGTCTTCATCACACTCTCAATATGATCCATACGTTCATTTATTGAGGCGGTGAGCATCTTACTGATGCTTATCTGTCGGTGTCCGTTAGTCACAAAACTGACACTATTCGTAACACCACGAGTGAACAGCCATCCCACAATAACAAGTATGATAATCAGTACCATGTTAATGCGGAACGACATCGAAGAGAAGATTCTACGCTTTTTATGTTTACACTTTTTCATGACAAAAAAAGGACTTGCGATCAATATTTTCGGCACAAAGGTAATAAAACTATTTTATTTCTGCAAAAAAACGCTATCAAAACAGTTAAAAACAGCACAAAAAGCCTTACGGCGAAACATTTATATTTTTCTCTGAACACGAAATGCACGAAAGAAACGGAAAGATTTCGTCCTATACGAGTGGAATATTAATGTTTCAATTAATGTCCTAATTAACGTCCAAATTAATGTGTTACAGAAAAAGCCTTACGGCAAAACATTAATTAGGACATTAATAAAGACGTTAATTCTGATATTTATTTTTTCGATGTGGCCAAAAGCCTTGTAAAGGCGAAATAATATAGGCGTGGGTATAACCCACGTATCATTATTCCCGACACCCAATAGCGCCGTAGGTGCGATATAATTTCATATCATGCTGAGAAATATGGAATTATGTCGCCCATACAGGGCTAATAAACTACCATCTCTCAATATGGTAGCGCTCCCGCACTACCCTATAATATGCCGTCCCTTCAGGACTTGTAATTTTTATCACTATACAGATAAAATTAATGTGGTATTAATGCGGTATTATACGTTTCACTACGTGAGTAAACATTAATTTCCATAAATGTCACATTAATATCGCATTATTTTTTCGTATCTTCCGTTTCGATATATTTTGTGACCACAGATTTCACAGATTTAAGGGATATGCTCGCTTTCGCTCGTGATTGAGATCCCTAAGATCCCGAAAATCTGTGGTTTTATTTTTTTGACCACGAAATGCACGAAAGAAACGGAAGTTTCGATTATTCTGTGTTTTTCGTGTTCACAAAAACAATTAATGCGATATTAATGTGGTATTAATGCGGTATTATACGTTTTCACTTTGTGAAGCCAACATTAATTATCACGAATACCACATTAATATCGCATTAATTTTCTAAACGCAAAGACACGGAGACACAGATTTTTTTCAAACATGAAATTCATTCGTTTTTTCGTGTTCTCCGTGTTCAAAAACTCAACCGTACAGATTGAAAAAAGCCGCTTACGGCAAGAACCGTAAGCGGCATAGCTTTATCTATTTCAAAGGGAGATTACTCGCCCTTCTCCATCTTAGCCTTGAGAGCAGCAAGTGCGTCGAAGTCACCGAGTGACTGAGCAGCAGCAACGTTCTGGATGCTTGCAGCGTCGTCCTTCTTAGCAGCACGTGGCTTGCGAGCTGCCTTCTTCTCCTCCTCGCGCTCAGCCTCGAATGTACGAGAGTGAGAGAGGATGATACGCTTTGTGTCCTTAACGAACTCGATTACCTTGAACTCGAGCTCCTCACCAACCTGTGCGTCAGTACCGTCTTCCTTAACAAGGTGCTTTGGAGTAGCGAAGCCCTCACCACCCTCGTTGAGGAGGATAACTGAACCACGCTCCATCTTCTCAGCGATCTTACCTGTGTGAACAGAACCTGGTGTGTAGATTGACTCGTAAGTATCCCAAGGATTATCCTCGAGCTGCTTGTGACCGAGAGAGAGACGACGGTTCTCCTTGTCGATATCGAGAACGATAACGTCGATAGGAGCACCAACCTGTGTGAACTCAGAAGGATGCTTAACCTTCTTAGTCCAAGAGAGGTCAGAGATATGGATAAGTCCGTCAACACCTTCCTCGAGCTCTACGAAGATACCGAAGTTAGTGAAGTTACGAACCTTAGCGTTGTGCTTAGAACCTACAGGGTACTTCTTCTCGATAGCCTCCCATGGA